>JAXHVJ010000039.1:0-24757 GCA_034189235.1 Pseudomonadota bacterium | reverse complement strand
CATGTTGCTGGAGGAAATCCAGGGCCCGGTACACCGTTGGTGGTGCCGCATTCTGCCCCTCGGCGGTTAGTTCTGCGAGGACATCATAGGCCCCGAGGGGCTTGTGGGATTGCCAGATCAGTTCCAGGACCCGCTCCCGGGTCGGCGTCAGGCGCGCGTTCCGGGCCCGGCAAATCGCACGTGCGTCGGCCAGCGCCTGGCTGACACAGGCCTGGTGGTTATGGGGGCGATAGGGAAGTGCCTGGCTTGCCATGACAGGAATCCTGGAAAGTTTGATACATTATAACATTTCCGGGACTCCCTGCCATGAGCTGGTGGAGCAGTGGCTGGCGTCCCGTCTGGTTAGTCCGCTGATCTACTGCGAATTAACCAGACGGGACACTGCGACGGGCGGAACGTGCCAGGGATTCCAGGTATTCCAGGTTGGGAATCCAGGCCTCCTCGCTTTCCACTTCGACCTTCATCAGGTCGGCCGGGCCCGTGTCACCCTCAAGCTGGTGCACTTGCGCTTCGGTCAGTCGTGCCTGGCTCGGAATCCCCTGGGTGACCAGCGCCATGAACGGTACTTCATTGTGATGCTCGCCGATGGTGTTCAGCACCACAATCCGGCCCCGGTTGTCGCCCGGCACCATCAGGCTGCCGCCGTTGGCGGCATCGTAGGAAATCACCGGCAACTCCAGGCCTCGCCAGTCGAGGTAGCCGACCAACCAGTCCGGGGTGTTGGAACCGGCTTCTTCACTGGCATAGTCCACAACCTCGGCAATGGAAACGTTGGGCAGTAACAATTGCCGACCGGTCATCGGGATCATGACGCAGGGGAGGGTTTGACGGTTTTCGGGCATCGCTTCTGTCCTCAGGCGGAATCGCGTTTCTGCCGGCCTCTGAGCAGGCAGGATTTTTCAATGGTTTTGATCAGTTCCCGGGCCAGTTGCTCGGGAGTGCCGGTAAAGCTGGCGCAGCCGGTGGCGGCCACGGAATCCGGCATGGAACTGTTGCCGCAACTGCTGCTTTCCTGGACCCAGATCCGGCTGCCAAAGGCTTTGAGGATGGGCGCAGCCAGGGCGCCATCGTTGCCCATTCCGGAAAAAAGGATAGCATGGCAGCGGGCCCGGTAATGGTCAGCCACATTGAGCAGCACCTGGTCGATGGACGGGCCATAGGGGCCGGGCCAGGGCCTGTTTACTTCGGTCAGTGCGCCGGTACTGTCCAGCCGCCACTCGTGTTCGACCGGCATCAGCACCACATCCCCGTTGCGAACCCGGTAGCTTTCCTGTGCCGGCTTCAGTCGGTAGTGGGCATCACGGCCCAGAACCCGGGTCAGCACCCCGGTGAAATTGTCGTCGATGTGCTGGGCATAGATAAACCCCACGGGCAGCCCTTGAGGCAAGTGATCGAGAAAGGCTTTTACCGCTGCCGGCCCACCCAGGGAAGCACCCAGAATCCAGACCTCCCCGGCAATGGAATCAGGTGCTGCAGGCTTGATCCAGTGGGGCAGTCCGGGCTTGCTCTGTGGGGGTGCTGGCTCGTCTTCGAGCTTTTTGAGCGAGGTCTCCGAGTCCAGCTCCTCCAGATGGCCGAGTTGCTTTTCCAGCTTCCCAAGTAGCCGTCGTTCCCAGCGGAAGTAGTCGGTACTGCCGGGCTTGGGGGCCTGATCAAGTCCAAACAGGACCGGCGCCTCGGTATTGTCCAGCAACAGATCGAACAGCGCAGGGTGGTCGGCCTCGTCTTCCAGGGTGATCAGCCACAGGTCCGCCCCGGGAAACTGCGGCTGGTATTCCAGCCGCTGGGGATCGCCACAGAAGGAGACTTCGAGTCCGAACCTGGCCGTTGCAGCCTGCAGCCGGTGTCGCTGCAGGACCACATCGGACACAATTCCGACCCGGGGCCGGCCTCCCTGGCCGGCCATTACTCGGTTCCGGTCAGCCGCTTGATGGTCTCAAGCAGCTCGGTTTCCTGGAACGGTTTGCCGAGGTACTCGTTGACGCCGATTGCCAGGGCGCGCTCGCGGTGTTTCTCCCCCGTCCGGGAAGTGATCATGCAGATGGGCGTTTCCCGCAGATTGTCGTCGTGACGGATGAAGCTGGCCACTTCGAAGCCGTCCATTCTCGGCATCTCGATATCGAGCAGGATGATGTCGGGCTTGTGATCCTGCAGCTGGGCGACTGCATCCAGACCGTCTTTGGCGGTGAGTACTTCCATGCCGTTGCGCTCCAGCAGGCGAGAGGTAACCTTCCGTACGGTGACCGAGTCGTCCACCACCATGACGGTGGTGATCTGTTCCTCGTCGCGGGCGGCTTCCCGCGCCTTCTCGAGGTTTGCCAGTCGCTGGCGGTCGGACAGGATATCCGAACGCAGCATGGCCGGGAGATCCAGGATCACCACCACGTTACCGTCACCCAGGATGGTGGCACCGGAGACCCCGCGAACCGAACTGAACTGCGGACCGAGGGATTTGACCACGATTTCCCGGCTACCCACCAGGCTGTCCACCTGCAGGGCCATGGGCTGTTCGGCACCACGCACCAGGATCACCGGCAGTGGCAGTGCCTGGCCCTGGAGTTTGGGCTGATGGTCACTGTTGAGCAGGCTGCCCAGGTACTGCAGGCGGTACTCCTGGCCGGCATACTCGTACATCGGAGCATCCGGCTTGTAGTATTCCTCCAGTTCGTAGGTACTGACCCGCACGATACCCTCGATGGTGTTCAGCGGGATGGCGTAGAAATCCTCGCCGGTGGTCACCATCAGGGCACGGTTCACCGAGACCGTGAACGGCAGGCGCACGGTGAAGGTGGTGCCCCGGCCGACAGTGGAATCGATATCGAGGCTGCCGCCAAGCTGTTTGATCTCGCTGGCCACCACGTCCATGCCGACACCGCGGCCGGAAATCTGGGTGACCTGCTCGGCGGTGGAGAAGCCCGGTTGCAGAATGAACTGGAGGACTTCCCGTTCTGACAGGTTTTCATCGGCCCGCAGCAACCCCTGGCGGATAGCCTTGTCGCGGATGACATGGGAAGGAATGCCCTTGCCGTCGTCTATCATCCGCAGCACCACGTCGCCCCCTTCCCGGGTCAGGGACAGGGTCACTTCCCCGATTTCGGGCTTGCCGGCGTTCTTGCGGTCTTCCGGGGCTTCGATGCCGTGGTCCAGGGCGTTGCGCAGCATGTGTTCCAGAGGCGCGACCATGCGCTCCAGGATGTTGCGGTCCATCTCCCCTTCCGCATTGCGGACGTCGAAGGCTACCTTTTTGCCCAGCTCGCCACTGATCTGGCGGACGATCCGGCGCAGGCGGGGCACCATGGAGGCAAACGGAATCATCCGGGTCTTCATCAGACCTTCCTGGAGTTCCGTATTGATCCGGGACTGCTGGACCAGCAGGGTTTCGGTATCCCTGACCCGGTCAGCCATGGTTTCCCGGAGGTCTGCAAGGTCCGAGGAGGATTCGGTCAGGGCCCGTGACAGCTGCTGGATGGCGGAATAGCGGTCCATCTCCAGAGGATCGAAATCCTCGCCATAGTCCGGGCCGTGCTCCTGTTCGGCACGGAACAGGATCTGGGCTTCGGTCTCGATCTCCATCCGGCGCAGCTGTTCCCGAAGACGCTCGATGGTGGCGGCCATTTCATCCAGAGTGTGGCCAAAGTCACTGGTCTGCTGCTCCAGCCGGCCACGGGTGATACTGGTCTCACCGGCCAGGTTGACCAGCTCATCCAGCAGTGGTGCGGAAACCCGGATGGTTTCCTGGACCCGTTGTACTTCCGGGGCTTTTTTCCGCGGTTGAGATGGTGTTTTCGCCGGTGCTTTTTCCGGTTTCGGTGCCGGAGCTGGCGCGGCCTCAGCCTCGGGCTCGGGTCTGGCGGCCGGGGTTTCCTCGGCCCGGGCAGGACCGGTTTCGGCCGCGGAAGGTGCCTCCGGTTCAGCCGTACCGCCTTCGAAGCGACGGCGAACCTCGTCTACCAGGGCAATGATGGCGTCGTGATCGGCGGTGATGGCCTGCCACTGGGCGTCATCCGGCGCGTTGGCGCCCAGGTCGATCAACCGGGTCTCGAAGGCATGGGCCTTGTCGCCAAGTTCGGTCAGCTGGGCAAGGCGGGCGCCACCCTTCAGCGTATGCAGGGCCCGCTGGGCTTCCTGGTTGAAATCGTGATTGCCGGGTTGTTTCCGCCAGTTCTCGAGCACCTGCTCGAGCTCGTCCATGATTTCGCCGGCCTCTTCCAGGAAGATTTCCAGGACTTCCGGATCGACGGTGTCGGCACTGGCGGTTGCCGGTGTCCCGGTGCCTTCCTTTTCGGCTGGCACGTCCGTTCCGACCGCCCGGAAGGCCTCGACCAGACCGTGGGCGGTTTCCGGCTTATTGCCTTCCTCCAGTGCGGTCAGCATGGTTTTCAGGCTGGCATTGGCCTGTTCACTCAACTCCAGCAGGGCGTGCTGGTTGTTGGCACCGCCAATCAGGGGGTCCAGGGCCTGGGCCCAGGCTTCGGCCAGCTCGGCAATGGAATCCACATCCGATAGTCGGGCCCCGCCCTTGAGGGTATGGAGCTCCTGTTGGAGCTGGGTCACCCCGGACAGTTGCTCCGGTTCATCCTTCCACTGGGCCAGGCATTCATTGATGGCCGCGTGAATTTCCAGACCCTCGTCGAGGAAGATGCCGATCAGGTCGTTGTCGGAGGCCGGCTCCAGATGCTCCTCCAGACCGGATTCGGCGCCAGGGCCGGACTGCGCCCCGGAGACTTCCGGCGCCGGGGTGGTCGGGGTTTCACCGCGAATAACCGATTCCACCCGGGCCACCAGATCGGTCGCAGGCGGGCAGGGCTTCTGGGTCGCGACCTGCTCAACCATCTGGGCCAGACGGTCATGGCAGGCAAATAGCAGGTCCGTCATTTCCTCGGACGCAGCCAGCTGGCCCTCGGCAACTTTCTCGAACAGGTCCTCAAGCACATGAGTGAGGTCGCCGATGGCGTTGACACCGACCATGCGGGCACCCCCTTTCAGGGTATGTACATCGCGCTGCAGTTCGGCGGCCACCGACGTGTCGGAGGGATTTTCGCTCCAGGTGTGCAGAGCACTGCCGGTGGAGTTGATCAGGTCATAGGCCTCTTCCAGGAAGATCTCGGCCAGCTCCTGATCGAGCTCGTCATCCGATTCATCGGTTTCCGGAAGCGGTGGTTGATCGGTTGCGGTGAGGCTCTCGGGACCTGCCTCGGTATCGGTGTCGAGGCTCAGGTCAATCTCTTCAAGCTCGTCGCTGAACTGTTGCTCGAAGGCGTCCGGTGTACCGGGTGCATCGGTGCTGGTTGTATCGACCGGCTCGCGCCCGCCTTCGGCCAATGTCTCGATACGGCCCAGTAGCCCGGGATCGGAGCCGGTGGCAAGACCGGCAGCGATCTGATCCATCATGTTGATCAGTTGCTCATGACCGGCACGGACAGTGGTGAAGAAGCGCTCATTCGGCGCCTGATGGTCGTCGGCGACCGCCTCGTAGGCATTCTTCAGGGCGCGGGCAAGCGCTGAGACGTCGGTGAGACCGGCGTCGGCCGCGCCCTCGGTCAGTTGTTCCAGTTCGTTCCGGAGCTGCGACAGCGTGCCGGTTTCCGTCGGATCGGCTGCCCACTGGTCAAGGATTTGTTCGGCGTCGAGGACAATGTCCAGGCCCTCATTCAGGAACAGGCGCACGAGTTGCGATTCGGGCTGTCGGGTCGGCTCCCTGGTGTCGTCTTCGGCAGTGGCCCGGAGGGTGGAGCGGCTGATGCTCTCGAGCCTTTCGAGGAATTCGTCGGTGCCCGCGAGTGGCGCTTGCGGGTTCTGTCGAATCTGGGCCAGACCCCGGGTCAGGAAAGTGCAGGCCTGCTCAATCAGGGCGATCACTTCCCGATCAGCCCGCTTGTTCTGGGCGCGGGCTTCTTTTACAAAGCGCTCGAGGGGGGTGATGACCTCGGCAATGGGCGTGATGCCGGCAGTATGGGCGCTGCCCTTCAGGGTGTGCAGGGCCCGGGACAGGTCGTCGCTATAGGTAACGGTGGTCTTGTCGCCGACCGCAGCAAGGTAGTCCTTGAGGGTTTGCAGGTGGGTCTCGGTTTCGCTTTCGAAAATGTCGAGCAGGACCGGGTCCACACCGCTGTCGTCGGCTTCATCGGTTTCGGCGGCAGTTTCATGTGCCGTTTTGGCTGCTTCTGTGCCGGCCGGCATGGCGCCGGTGTCGGGGATCTCGCCGTTGGCCAGGGTATTGGCCCGGGCTTCCAGGACCGAGGTGTCCGTCGAGGGCGCACGGCGTTTTTGGAAGTCTTCGACCAGCGGCGGCAGTGCCTCGGAAACGTCCTCGAGCAGGGCGGCAATGTCGTCGTTCATCAGAATCGAGCCGTCGATGGCTCGATTGAGCATGTTCTCCACGGACCAGGCCAGCTCACCCACCACATTGGCGCCAACCATACGGCCGCTGCCCTTGAGGGTGTGGAAAGCGCGGCGGACTTCCGTGAGTGCGCTACGGTCTTCGTGCTGTCGCAGCAGCATCGGCAAATACTCACGGATGGTATCCAGGACCTCGCCGGCCTCTTCGATGAAGATATCGAGGATCTCATCGTCGATCAGGTCGTCATCGCCGCTTCCGGCCGGCGCTTCGGGGACAGGGGCGGTTTCCGGTTGTGCCGGAGTCGCATCGGTGACCGGGGCCCCGGCCTCCACTGGCTGCTCGGCGTCGGTGCGCCGGGTATCGGCCATGGCTTGGGCGCGCTGGATCAGGATATCGACCCGGCCGTCCGCCTCGCCTTTCCGGAATTCCTGGATCAGGGTCGGAATCCGGGCGTTGACCTCATTCATCAGGGTGAACAGATCATCGGTCGGTTTGATGGTCTGATCGATGACCCGGTTGAGCAGATTCTCCACCGACCAGGCCAGTTCGCCGATGCTGGTGGCGCCCACCATGCGGCCACTGCCCTTGAGGGTGTGGAATGCGCGACGGACTTCCGTCAGCGCTTCACGATCGTCGTGGTTCTGGCGCAGACGCGGATAGAAATCGTGGATGGTCTCCAGAACCTCCTCGGCTTCCTCAATGAAGATCTCCAGGATTTCGTCGTCCAGCAGATCTTTATCGGATCCTTTGGCTTCCTCTGGCGCGGTGGCCGACTCCTCGGCAGGGCTCTCCACCTCCGCCGGCACTTCCGGCTCTGCTGCCGGGGCGTTCCAGGTAGGCTCAGCACCCACCGGAAATCCGAGAGAAGCCAGGCTGTCCTCGGCGACCTGCAGCACGGCGTCGTTGTCGCTGATACCCTCGGCCAGCCGTTCCAGGTAGTACTCGATACTGGTGACGGCGTCGGCCAGGGTGTCCAGTTGTTTCCAGTCCGGCACCTGTTTGCCACCGAGCAGGACATCGGTGATGTAACGCTCGGCGGATTCAAGCATGTCCGACACACGATCCAGGGGAATCAGAGCCAGACCGCCACGGATGCTGTGCAGCAATTCGGCAACGTGCTCGATTTCGCGGGTATCCCACTGGGACGCGATAAAGTTCACGATGGCAGATTTGACCTGCTCAAGGGTGTTGCGCGACTCCCGCAGCAGGGCAGAGCTGGCCTCGCCCAGTTCCCGGGAGCCCGGGTTGATCGCGTCGCCGGGACGAGCCTGGTCCCGGGACCCGGTCTGACGGTCGGTGTCGAGGCCGGCCAGGCTGGCTTCGACGTACAGCAGGGCGCCGGCAATATCCATCAGGGTGCCGTCGTCGACCAGTTCCATCTGGTCGCTGAGCTTTTCCACCAGCTCGACCTGTTCGGTCACTACCTTGCGGGGAATACTCAGGCCAAGCACGGCGAGGGTGTTGGCCACCTGGCGCAGGCCAGGCAACAGATCTTCCAGTTCGCTGTTCTGGCGCAGCTCGGAGCGCACGAACAGGTCCAGCTGGTCCTTGAGCCTGGCCAACTCTTCGTTCAATGCGCTGACCACCGAGTGGATCGCCTCACGGCCCGGCCCAGATACCCGGGTACGGGCGGCGTCGACATCATCGTCCGATGGCAATGCCATGTTGAGCTTGTAGTCATTGCGCAGAGCCCGGACCTGCGGGGTGTCCAGCTCCCGGGCACGGGCCACGTAGTAGAGCAGGTGCTTGAACAGCGCTTCCGGGGCCGGTTGCTGCAGGACATTGCTCTGGCCGTCGGTGAGCAGACGGATTTCGGTATCAAGCTCCCGCAACAGTGATTTGACGGCTGCGTTGACAGGGTTTGCATGGGCCGCGAGGGTTTCCACGAAAGCGCTGGCGGCTTTCCACAGTTCACCGCGTGGTGTGTTCTGGCACAAGCGGGCGAGCCGCTGGATGACCTTCTGCAGGTAACTGAACTGGGCATCCAGGTCTTCCTCTCGGACCACGCCGGCCAGGGCGAACTGGTACATCTGCCGGAGTTTGCGGATATGGCCGAGAACTTTCGGATCCTGCAGGCGCCGGGATGCGGTACCGCTGACACTCATCTGCGCCCGGCTGAGATCAGGCTTGAACAGCGAGGTGTCGGAGAGCAGCGCTTCGCTCCGGGCTGCCCGAAGATCGTTCAGCATCGGCAGCAGCACCATCGGAAAATCATCTTCGCTTCTGGTCAGGTGCTCCAGATACTGGGGCAGCTGCAGGATGGCCTGCATCAGGATATCAACCGCCTCGTCCACATTGCTGACGGACTCGTTGAGGATCGCCTGAGTCAGCTTTTCCATCTCTTCGGTGAGCAGTGCCGCACCGTAGAGTTCCACCATCTGCAGGGTGCCGTGCACCTGGTGGAGATAGTTCAGGCAGAAGCGCAGGCGCGCGGTGTCGTCACGATTCTCGACATACGCTTCCAGTGCATGCTGGCCTTGGGTCAGCGTGTCCTGTATTTCTCCCCGAACCCAGTCGAGGGCGATGCTGTCATGGTGATTGCCCATAACCACTCCGGTTATTCTTCGTCGGCCTGGCGTTTGATCCACGCCAGAACATGTTCCGAGGGTACGCGCTGCAGGCCGGGTGGTTGCCAGTCGGTCAACTCACCCTGGCCGAGCACCAGTAATCCCCCCGGTGCCAGTCTCTCTGCTAACCGCTTCACGATCTCCCGCCGGCGCCAGCGGCGGAAGTAGATCAGCAGATTCTGGCAGAAGATGATGTTCATTCCGTGCATGGGTGCGGTGTCCAGATCCAGGACATTGAGCCTGGTGAAACACACCCGATCGCGGATGCTCTTTACGATTTCGACAGTGTTCCGCTCTGCGGGGCGGAAGTACCGGTCCTTCAGGACTTCGTCCATGCCCAGCAGTTTCCGGGCGCTGAACCGACCCCTGCCGGCCTTGTCGATAGCAGGCTTGCTGATGTCGGACCCGGTGACCCCGAACAGGGGCTGCATTGCCAGCTGGTTCATGCACTCATTCAGTATCATCGCCAGCGTATAGGGCTCCTCGCCGGTGGAACAGCCGACGCTCCAGGCTTCCAGCGCACGCCTTCTCAACTGGTCACGCGGTCGCGTCAGGACATAGTCGGACACCATCCGGAAGGCGTCGGGATCCCGGAAGAACCGGGTCTCCTGAACGGTCAACCGGTCCACCAGGATCGACCACTCCACCACAGCATCCGGACCGGATACGATCTTCTCGTAATAGGCCTGGTAGCTGCTGAAGCCGATCTCCCGCATCCGGATTCCGATATTGGTCTCCAGGAAGGATCGCCGATCGGCCGACAGGGTTATCCCGGTGCGGTGCTCCAGCAGGGTTTGCCACTGGTGGAACTGGGCCGCATCCATATCCGGAAGGCGGTGCATGGACCAGATACCTTCGGCGGGTGACAGGTTGTCGTGCGTATGCGCCATAAACTGTCAGCTGCCCCGGGCCCGTTCCTCAGCCCACCACCGGAACGCCGCTGTCTTCCTCTTGTTCTTCGGCCACGTCCTCTTCCGGCAGGGTGAAGCCGGCAACAGAGGACCTCAGTTCGGACGCCATCTCGGCCAGGTTACCGATAGACTTCGCGGTCGCGTTGGTACCGGACGAGGTCTGGGAGGTGATTTCCTGGATAACGTTCATGGTGTTGGAAATGTGGGCCGCAGAGGACGACTGCTGGCGTGCGGCGTTGGAGATGTTCTGGATCAACTCCGCCAGAGACATGGATACGTTCTCGATTTCCTCGAGTGCTATGCCTGCATCCTGGGCCAGACGGGCCCCACGGACCACCTCGGCGGTGGTGTGCTCCATGGAGATTACCGCCTCGTTGGTATCAGACTGGATCGTCTTGACCAGGGCTTCAATCTGCTTGGTTGCCCCAGAGGAACGCTCCGCAAGGCGCTGAACTTCGTCCGCAACTACCGCGAAGCCTCGACCCGCGTCACCGGCCATGGAGGCCTGGATAGCGGCGTTCAGGGACAGGATGTTGGTCTGGTCGGCGATGTCGTTGATCAGGGATACGATGTCACCGATTTCCTGGGAGGATTCACCCAGGCGCTTGATCCGTTTGGAGGTTTCCTGGATCTGCTCCCGGATGTTGTCCATGCCGCGGATGGTGTTCTGTACCACTTCCGCGCCTTTCTTCGCGATCGCAACCGATCGCTCCGCAACCGCGGAGGATTCGGCGGCGTTCGAGGATACCTGGTCGATGGATACGGCCATCTCGTTAACCGCGGCAGACGCCCCGGCAATTTCCTGGGCCTGGTGCTCGGAAGCGTCGGCCAGGTGCATCGCGGTGGACTGCGTTTCCTGGGCGGCGCCCGCTACCCGTACCGCGGTACCCCGGATTGCCTGTACCAGTCCGCGCATCTGGTCGATCGCGTAGTTGATCGAGTCGGCGATGGCACCGGTGAAGTCCTCGGTTACTGTGGCCTCGGTGGTCAGGTCACCATCCGCCAGGTCGGCGAGTTCGTCGAGCAGTCGCAGGATCGCATTCTGGTTCTGTTCGTTCTGCTCCTGGGTCGCTGCCAGGCGGGCCTGGGCTTCGCGGTACAGGGCAAGACCGATGAAGACGACGATGGCAACTATCGCGGCCAGGATGATAAAGGCCAGGGTTGGGCTGACCAGGCGTGAGCCCGGCTGGGTACGGAAGTCTTCAGCCAGGGCAGAGAGTTCGGAGAGCAGGATCTCGGAGTTCTGGAAGATGTCGCTGGCAGCGGTGCGCACCTTGAAGAGGTCGGGAGAGGCTTCAAGGATGGCGTCTACGTTCTGGGAGACGAACTTGAACAGTTCGGCAACGGCTTCCAGGCCGTAGATGGCGTCTTCATCCGTTACCCGGGAGATACCCATGGCTTCGTTGCCGTTGAGCTGGCCGTCGAGAACCCTCCCGAACAGGCTGGCGTCACGGCCGAAGCGGTCGGCGGCGATAACCGCGTCTTCGTCGCCGGACAGTACGTTGTTAACCGAACGGACGATACGCTCTGCCAGCAGCGACTGGCGCTGGGCCAGGGCGATCTGTTCGGCCGGTGCGCCGTTGTCCAGCAGGATCTGTACGATGTCGTCGTACTCCACCTGCAACTGCGGGATGGTCTCGTTCAGAGTCCGGGCAACCTCGTGCAGGCCCAGAACTGCGTCCTGGGTGGAGAGGATGTTGTCAGCATTTTCCCGGACGATATTCCAGTTCTGCTGAACCCCGCTTTGTTGTGCCAGCTCACTGGGTGGCAGGCCGGATTCCGGGTTGCCTTTGGTGATGTTGGTCCAGAGCTCCTGGAAGTCATCGCGGGAGCGACGCAACTGGTTGAACGCCTCGGCGGTACCGCCGGCGGCTTCGGTCGCGTTCTTCGCAATGGCCTGCGAGAGTACCCGCAGTTCCGCAGTGTGGGCGATGTATCGCTGATCGTTCTGGCTGTCACGGTTGATGATGAACAGCACGGCAACGAGCAGGACGGTAAGTGCGATCAGTGCGGCAATCAGGCCGGCAACGAGCTTGTTGCCTCCCTGTCCCATACCGAATCTTCCGGCTCTGTTTTTCATGTTCTGGCTCCCGGCCTCTTCAAATAGGTTGGCAAGTCTGTTTTAGCGGATTTCAGGTGGTCAGTGTGATGTTCCTGCCAGTGTCACCACCCTTACCACTGCGCGACGTCCAGGAAGCGTTCGTCTGCCGCCAGATCGGCGGCGGAGAACACTCTCCAGACTTCCTCGTTACGTTCGTAGCCGCCTGTAACAAACGGACGAACGCTTTCGGGGACCCCTTGCGGCGCCTCCCGGAAACTGTCGGTTGCGAAATATTGCATCCCCAGGACGCTGTCCACGACCAATCCGCTGAATACATCGCCCTGTTCGACGACCAGAACCCGCCGGTCACGCTGGCTGCGCGTCGAGCGGGGAATATCGAAGAAGCTGGCGAGATCGACCAGGGGGAGCAGCCGGCCGCGCACGTTGGCGGCTCCCAGCAGGAATGGCCGAACACCCGGGATATGGGTGAAACGGGGAACGTGGAGAATTTCTGTCACTTCACCCATGGGGGCCACATAGTGCTCACCCGATAACACGAAGCCGATGCCGTTCCACAGCTCAACGGCTTCCTGTTGCTCCGGCAGCCCGGCGGCCATGGACCGGCTGCGCTGGGCGATATCCGTCAGAACGGCAAAAGGGGCGGCCTGGGCGGACATGTGTACTCCAAGGTTGTGAGGGTCAGGCGATCAGGCTGTTGATGGTCCTGATCAGGTCGTCTTCGTTCACCGGCTTTACCAGGTAACCCTTGGCGCCCTGGCGGGTGCCCCACACGCGGTCGGTTTCCTGGTCCTTGGTGGTGACGATGACAACCGGGATGGATGCGGTCTCCGGTGAACGGGTCAGCTGGCGGGTCGCCTGGAAGCCGTTCAGGCCGGGCATGACTACGTCCATCAGTACCAGGTCCGGCGTTTCGGCGCGGGCCTTGGCAACGCCATCCGCGCCGTTATCGGCGGTCAGGACCTCGTGCTTGTGCTTTTCCAGGATGGTGGAAATCTTCTTCACCTCGGTGGGGGAGTCATCAACAATCAGAATGCGGGCCATGGTTTCCTCGATGGTTCTTGATTTCAGCAGGTTTACTGTTCCGCCTGTGGCACATACTGGCGGATGGTGTTTAGCAGCTCGTCCTTGCTGAACGGTTTGGTCAGATACTGGTCAGAGCCTACGATGCGACCTTTCGCTTTATCGAACAGTCCGTCCTTGCTGGAGAGCATGATAACCGGCGTCTTTTTGAAAGAGGAGTTGTTCTTGATCAGTGCGCAGGTCTGGTAGCCATCCAGGCGCGGCATCATGATGTCCACGAAAATGATGTCCGGCTGGGAATCGGCAATCTTGGCCAGAGCGTCAAAGCCGTCAGTCGCGGTGATGACCTCACAGCCGACCTTCTTGAGGAGGGTTTCCGCGGTGCGACGAATCGTTTTGCTGTCGTCGATCACCATAATCTTCAGATTCTCGAAGTTGTCATCCATTGTCCGACTGCCTTGCGCTCAGCGACTATCTTTATTTTGGAACGGGGGTTTTAACACAAACCTCAAGGTTCTTCTATAAACCCGGCTCAGTTATAGAATATCGATGGCCATATAAAAAGTATTAGTTTGTGACTAAATGTACTTCTGCCCGTGCAGTCACGTATCCGCTGAGGATATCTCCGGATGCATTCGCGGCTCGGGTACAATACCATCTGACGTCTCAGGATAGCATTTAACGCCCGGGCCGCTCTGCTGACCGGTTCGTGTTTTTACTTCCCAGGAGCTGAAGAGACACTATGACAGTCCGACTCGGGATCGTGATGGATCCCATCGAAAACATCACGTTCAAGAAAGACAGTTCGCTCGCCATGTTGCTGGCCGCGCAGAAGCGGGGTTGGGAGATCGAGTACATGGAGTTGCCGGACATGTACCTCGAAGGTGGCCGGGCGATGGCCCACACCCGGGATCTGACTGTCCACATGGATCCGGAGAACTGGTTCAGCTTCGGTGGCAGCCAGGATCGGGCCCTGGGCGACCTGGATGTGATCCTGATGCGCAAGGATCCGCCGGTGGACCGGGAGTTCCTGATGGCCACCTACATCCTGGAATCGGCGGAACTGCAGGGGGCGCTGGTGGTGAATCCGGCCGCCACGCTGCGGGACTGTAATGAGAAGCTGTTCGCCACCCAGTTCGAGGATCTGACGCCGCCGTTGCTGGTGAGCCGTTCGGCGCACCGGTTCCGCGAGTTCTATGCCAGGCACGGTGATATCATCATGAAACCGGTTGACGGCATGGGCGGTCACTCGATCTTCCGGGTGCGGGAAAACGATTTCAACCTGGGCGTCATCATCGAGACCCTGACCAACTATGGCACCCACCAGGCCATGGCCCAGAAATTCATTCCCGAGATTGTCGATGGCGACAAACGGATCCTGCTCATCGAGGGCGAGCCGGTGCCCTATGCCCTTGCGCGGATTCCTTCCCAGGGCGAGAATCGCGGCAACCTCGCGGCCGGTGGCCGGGGCGAGGGCCGGGAGTTGACCGATCGTGACCGGGAAATTTGTGCCCGCGTCGCTCCTGCGATCAAGGAGAAGGGCCTGATGTTTGTCGGTCTCGACGTGATCGGCGACTATCTGACTGAAATCAATGTAACCAGCCCCACCTGCATCCGGGAACTGGATGCAGCTTACGGGATCGATATCGGCGGCATGCTGATGGATGCCATTGATAAGCGCCTGAAGCAGGCGTAACCGACAGAGCGGGGCGAGCAGTGCAGGACCAACGACAGGATCAGGAACAGGAATGGCAGTTCAGGTAAGCGATTTTGACCGGTTTTCCTTCACCCTGTTCATGGCACTGGCCGTGCACGCGATTATCGTGCTGGGGATTACCTTCGCGCCGGAGCCTCCGCGCTCGTCGGCGCAGACCATGGAAATCACCCTGTCCCGGTTTGACGACGAGAAAGCCCCGGAAAAGGCCGATTTCCTGGCCCAGACCAGTCAGCAGGGCAGTGGCACCGAAGACGAACCCCGGGAAATGACCACACCCCAGCCGGCCGAGGTCAGCCAGCCGGAGCCGGCACAGGTGCAGCCCGAGCCGCCATCCCGTCCGGAACCGGTGAAGCAGCAGGAACAGACGGTGGTGCAGACCACCGCGCCCTCCAGCCACAAGGTGACCGAACCCGAGGAGAAGGTCGAGCCGGAACCGCAGCCGGTGCGGAAAAAGAAGAGTTTGATGGAGCGCAGCCTGGAAATCGCCAGCCTGGAAGCAAGATTTGATGCCCAGCAGCAGGCCTATGCACGCAGACCCCGCGTCATGCGGGTCACCTCTGCGTCTACCCTGAAGTCCACCAACGCCTGGTATGTCCAGAACTGGATCAGCAAGGTCACCCGGGTCGGTAATATCAATTACCCGACCGAAGCCCGGAGAGCAGGTATCTACGGAACGCTCCGGATGCTGGTATCGCTCAAGAAAGATGGCACAATCAAGGAGGTGGCTATCCTGCAGTCCTCGGGCAATCGGGTGCTGGATGACGCGGCCATCCGCATCGTGCGCATGGCGTCCCCGTTCGCCCCGTTCCCGGAAGACATGCGCGAGGAGGTGGATGAGCTGGAAATCATACGAACCTGGTCTTTCCAACGGCGGGGGCTGACATCCGGATGACCGCAACCAGGAAATCTCCCAACAGTCTGCAGCATCACTTTCTGGTGGCTTCGCCCTGGCTGGCCGACCCCCGTTTCCACGGTGGTGTGATCTACATCTGCGAACATTCCGACGACGGTGCCCTCGGGTTGATGATCAATCACCCGCTGGATATCCACCTGGGCGAAATTCTGGAACAGCTGGACATGCATGGCTCCGAGCTGGACCTCCCCGTGTACAGTGGCGGCCCGGTACAGCCCGAGCGTGGCTTTGTCCTGCACAGCCCCGGTACCGCCTGGCAGAACACCGCCCGGGTGGCCGAGGACGCCCTGCTGACCACCTCCCGGGACATCCTGGCCAGCATTGGCCGTGGCGATGGCCCGGAGGAGTTCCTGGTGGCGCTCGGTTACTCGGGTTGGGGCGAGGGCCAGCTGGAGGAGGAGCTGGGCAGTAACTCCTGGCTGACCTGTCCGGCCACTACCGATATCCTGTTCAGGGCCCCGGCCCAGGACCGTTACCAGGCGGTTCTCAAGCTGATCGGCATCGATCTGAACCAGCTGACCGAGTTCGGTGGCCATGCCTGACGCGGGTAATCGCCGGGTGATGGCGTTCGATTTCGGCACTCGCCGGATTGGCGTGGCTACGGGGCAGGAGTTGCTGGGGACCGGTGAACCTCTGGCGATGATCCCCGCCCGGGACGGCATTCCGGACTGGTCGGTGGTGGAGAAGCTGCTTGAGCAGTGGCGACCGGACCTGGTGCTGGTCGGCCTGCCCCTGAACATGGACGACACCGAGAACGAGATGTGCGCCCGGGCCCGCAAGTTCGGCAACCGCATCCACGGCCGTTTCCATTACCCGGTGGAGATGGTGGACGAACGTCTTACCAGTTTCGAGGCCAAGGGCGACGTCATGGCCCGCGGTGGCAGCCGGGATTTCGGCCGCCATGGTGTCGATGACCGCGCTGCGGTACTGATTCTGGAAACCTGGTTCCGGGAACAGGATAATAGCGCCGGCTGACATTTCCGGCTGACCTGAAATACAGTGAGGATCTGATGACCGCACAGCTTGATATCAACCAGCTGCTGGATGAGCTGGAAACGGGATTGCGCCGGATCCTGGAGGAGCGCAATGTCACCGAGCCGGCGGTGATCGGGATACGCACCGGTGGCGTGTGGCTGGCAGACATACTCAGCAAGCGCCTGGGCATCGATCAGGCCTTCGGGGAGCTGGATATCTCGTTTTACCGCGATGACTTCAGCCGCATCGGTCTGAATCCGAAGGTAAAGCCGTCCAGCCTGCCGTTCGACACCGAGGGCCGGGACATCATCCTCATCGACGACGTCATCATGAGCGGCCGGACCATCCGTGCCGCCATGAACGAGATTTTCGACTACGGTCGTCCAGCCAGTATCATACTGGCCACCCTGATTGATCTCGGCGCCCGGGAACTGCCGATCCAGCCGGATGTGGCCGGGCGGGTGCTGACCCTGGATGCCCACCAACGGGTCAAGCTCCGGGGCCCCGATCCCCTGCGCATCGAACTACAGGAAACCGGGCAGTAACCAGCGACTCCAGACGGCAACACAGCAAACAGGCGACCCATGACCGCACACGACCCTTCCCCGCACCACTTGCAGCTGACCCGGGATGGTCAGTTGCGGCATTTCCTCACCCTCGACGGCCTCGACCGTGATTTGCTTACCGATATCCTGGATACCGCCGACTCCTTCATCGAAGTGGGAGAGCGGACTATCAAGAAAGTACCGCTGTTGCGGGGGCGAACGGTGGTCAACCTGTTCTTCGAGTCCAGTACCCGTACCCGAAGCACCTTCGAGCTTGCCGCCAAGCGCTTGTCCGCAGACGTTCTGAACCTTGATATCAGCACCTCCGCCACCTCCAAGGGCGAATCCCTGTCGGACACCCTGCTCAACCTCGAAGCCATGGCCAGCGACATGTTTGTGGTGCGCCACTCCCAGAGCGGGGCGCCACATTTCATCGCCGAGAGCGTGACACCGGGGGTTGCCATCATCAATGCCGGAGACGGGCGCCACGCCCACCCCACCCAGGCGATGCTCGACATGCTCACCATTCGCCAGCACAAGCAGCGGTTTGACGGCCTGAAAGTCGCCATCGTCGGTGATGTCCTGCACTCCCGTGTCGCCCGCTCCCAGATCCGGGCGCTGAATGTGCTCGGAGCGGAAGAGGTCCGGGTGATCGCTCCGGGAACCCTGCTGCCCAAGGATGTGGAGAGCCTCGGCTGTAACGTCGAATACGACATGGAAAAAGGCATGAAAGACCTGGATGTGGTGATCATGCTGCGGCTCCAGAAGGAGCGCATGGAAGGGGCCCTGTTGCCCAGTGAGCGGGAGTTCTACCGGTTGTATGGTCTCAATCGCGAGAAGCTGGCCCTGGCCCATCCGGAATGTATCGTGATGCACCCGGGGCCGATCAACCGGGGGGTGGAGATCGAATCGGCGGTGGCGGACGGGCCCCAGTCGGTGATTCTCAACCAGGTCACCAACGGCATCGCCATCCGGATGGCGGTGATGTCCATGGCCATGGGTGGCCAGGTGGCAGAACGTCAGCAGAAGGCAGAGAGGGCAAAGGCATGAGTCATACCAGTAACCAATCCTCGCCGCTGTTGCTGATTACCGGTGGCCAGTTGATTGATGGCCAGGGCCGGGAGACCGAAAACGACGCCCTGCTGATTCGCGATGGCCGCATTGCTGCCACCGGCAGCCAGGCCCGCAGTGCCGACGTCGATGACACTATCAACGCCGAAGGCTGGTTGATTGCTCCGGGCTTTGTCGATCTGTGCTGCAACCTGCGCGAACCGGGTAATGGCCAGAAGGGCAATATCGCGTCGGAAACGCGGGCCGCGGCCCATGGTGGTTTCACCACGGTTTGCGCCTCGCCGGAAACCTCACCGGTCAATGATTCCGGCGCGGTGACGCATCTGATCCGGGATGTGGCCGCCAGTCGTTCTCCGATCCGGGTGTTGCCCATTGGCGCCATTACCCGCGGGCTGGAGGGCGACCTGCTCAGCGACATGGCAGGGCTCAGGAATGCCGGCTGCGTCGCCGTGGGTAACGGTTCCCGGGGCGTGCGCAATGCCCGTGTTCTGCGCCGCTGTATGGCCTATGCCCAGACCTTTGGCCTGACCGTGATGTTCAGCCCGGAAAACCAGGCCCTGGCGGCAGATGGCTATGCCCATGACGGCCTGGTGACGTCCCGCCTGGGGCTTCTTGGGATTCCCGAGGTGGCGGAGACCGCCGCGGTCATGGAGATGCTGTTACTGGCAGAGGAGACCGGTGTCCGTCTGCATCTGAGCCAGCTCTCCTGTGCCCGCAGCGTCGAAATGCTGGCGGACGCGCAGCAGCGGGGTATCAAGGTCACTGCCGACGTCGCCATGCACCAGTTGGTGTTTACCGAGGATGCGCTGGCCGGCTTTGACAGCCGCTTCCATGTGCGTCCTCCGCTGCGCTCGGAGGCTGACCGGAAAGCCCTGGTGGCCGGGGTAAGGGAGGGCATCATTGCTGCCATTGTCAGCCAGCACCAGCCCCACGATTCAGCCGCCAAGCAGGCACCGCTGGCTGCCACCGAACCGGGCCTGTCCACCATTGAAAGTGTGCTGTCCATGGGTCTCGAGCTGGTTAACCGGGATGAGCTAGCGTTGACCGACCTGGTGCGGGCACTGACCACCGGGCCGGCATCGGTTATCGGCCGGAGTGCCGGACTGGCCGAGGGGGATATCGCCGACCTTTGCCTGTTTGATCCGGCGGCGACCTGGAACGCTGACGACAGCACCCTGGTTTCAGCCGGACGCCATGCACCGGTCATCGGCCGTGAGCTGCCGGGAGTGGTCCGGATGACCCTGGTGGAGGGCCGCAAGGCCTGGGATGCGTTGCAGGCCTGAACCCGGAGAGATTCATTTGGAAACTCAGCTCAGTTTCGGGCCGGCCTCAACGATGGACTCGGCCACGTCGAACTTCTTGAAGTTCTCCGCGAACTGGGCAATCAGTTCCTGGGCCTTGCCATCGTAGTAGTCCGGGCTGACCCAGGTCTGGCGAGGGTTCAGCAATTCGGTATCAACACCCGGCACGTGCTTGGGAATGTCCAGGTTCAGGGCATCCAGGTGCTCGGTTTCGGCGTCGTCCAGGTCGCCGTTCTGGATGGCCGCGATGATGGCCCGGGTGGTCGGGATGCTGAAACGCTTACCTTCCCCGTAGGGACCACCGGTCCAGCCGGTATTGACCAGGAACACCTTGCTGCCGAACTCGTCCATCCGCTTCATCAGCAGCTCGGCGTAGACGCCGGCCGGGCGCGGGAAAAACGGTGCGCCGAAGCAGGTGGAAAAGGTGGACTTGAGTCTGGAAGAAGAACCCATCTCGGTGGAACCGACCAGGGCGGTGTAGCCGCTCAGGAAGTGGTAGGCAGCCGCTTCACGGTTGAGGATGGACACGGGCGGCAGTACGCCGGTCATGTCGCAGGTCAGGAACACGATGTGAGCCGGCTCGCCGGCACGGTTCTCGATCACCCGCTTTTCGACATGCTCGAGCGGGTAGGCGCAGCGGGAGTTTTCGGTGAGGGAAACGTCGGTGTAGTCTGGTACGCGGGTTTCCGGGTCGATCACCACGTTTTCAACGATGGCGCCGAAACGGATCGCATTCCAGATGATCGGCTCGTTCTTCTGGCTCAGGTCGATGCACTTGGCGTAGCAGCCGCCTTCGATGTTGAACACGGTACCTGTACCCCAGCCATGCTCGTCGTCGCCGATCAGGTAACGGTGCGGATCGGCGGACAGGGTGGTCTTGCCGGTGCCGGACAGGCCGAAGAACAGGCAGGTTTCGCCAGTCTCGCTGACGTTGGCGGAGCAGTGCATCGGCAGGACATCTTTCTCTGGCAGCAGGAAGTTCTGCACAGAGAATATCGCTTTCTTCATCTCGCCGGCATAATGCATGCCAGCCAGAAGCACCTTGCGCTTGGCAAAGTTGATGATTACACAGCCATTGGAGTTGGTGCCGTCGCGCTCGGGTACGCACTCGAAGTTGGCGGCGTTGAGGATCTGCCATTCCTGCTTGTCGGCCTGGTTGTAGCTGTCCGGGCGGATAAACAGGTTCTGGCCAAACAGGTTATGCCAGGCGGTTTCGGTGACCATCTTCACCGGCAGGTAATGCTCGGGGTCGGCGCCGACGTGCACGTGGGCAACGAACTGGCCCTTTTCCGCGATGTAGGCTTCAACGCGATCCCACAGGGCATCGAAGTTGTCAGCGTCGAACGGACGGTTGATCGGCCCCCACTGGATATCGTCAGCGGTGCTGGGCTCCTCGACGATGTAGCGGTCCATAGGAGACCGGCCCGTACGATCACCGGTTTTCACCACCAGTGAACCGTTACAAGCCAACTGGCCTTCGTTACGTGCCAGTGCCAGCTCGACCAGTCGTGCTGTACTCAGATCAGTATAAGTGTTGCTCACTTCGACCTCGCCCTCGGGATGTCTTCGTGATTGCCCAGGCCGCCCCCCAAAATTGACGGAAATCTGAGCAATCGGGTCAATTCAGGAGCGCTATTATGCCAGAGACGCCGGTAAAAAACGACTGCTCTGGAAGCCGTACCAGTTAGGGCTTCCGGGCAGGTACAAGTCCGCGTTCAGTGTAACGTATGACCGGTGAAAAGGTGGTCAATGTCATTTCTATCGAAGCGATAGTGAGAATGACAAAACTGGCAATCCATCTCGATGGAGCCCTGCTCATCCAGGATGCTGTAGCACTCTTCCTTGCCAATCGCCTTCAGGGCGCCAAGGGTCCGCTCCCGCGAGCAGCTGCAGCGGAACGCGACCGGCTCTGCGTCAAACAGGCGCACGGTCTCCTCGTGGAACAGGCGGTGCAGCAGGGTTTCGCTGTCCAGCTCGAGAAGCTCGTCGGCCTCTACGGTGCGGGCCAGATGATTGACCCGCTCCCAGAGCTCGTCGTCCACCTCGGTGTGGCCGGGCAGGCGCTGAAGCATCAGGCCGGCTGCGCCATTCTCGTCGGCAAACAGGAACAGGCTGGTGGCAAGTTGTTCGGAGCGCTCGAAGTACTCTTCCAGGCACCCGGACAGGCTGTTTTCTTCCCGGGGCACAACGCCCTGGTAACGCTGGCCAGTTGCCGGGGTAATGGTGATGGCCATGCGTCCCTGGCCCACCAGCGCCTCGAAATCCTCGTCATGGATGGAGTGCTCGTCAAACCGGGCCAGGCCACGGATATAGCGGTCGTGGCTGCACTCGGCCATGAGGGTGCTGATCGGGCCGTCGCCCTGGGCCTGGAGTGACAGGGTGCCCTCGAATTTCAGGGAAGAGCTCATCAGCACGCTGGCAACGAGTGATTCCCCGAGCAGCTCTCGCACGGGATCCGGGTACGGCGCCTGGCTGCCGATTTCCCGAAAGCTCTCGCCCAGCTGGACCCAGGCACCCCGCACCTGGCTGTGTTCGAAGATAAAGCGTTGGAACTGGTCACGGGATGCCATGGTCTGTCTCCTGGAAATTGAATGCTGTAATCGGGGTATAGGGTTGGTGGGTCCCGCCGGAGCGGGACTCAGATACCGTGCTGGTTGCGGAAGCGCCGGATATCCCGGCGGTCCTTCTTGTTGGGCCGGCGCGCGGGCGGTAGCTGGGCCGCCTGCATGGTCTTGTGCTGCCAGGCGAGTTCCTCGCGACGTTTTATACTGTCTTCGGTTTCGTGATAGAGCTTCTGGGCCTCGGGCGCGCCCCGGCGGCGGTCACTGATGTCATCAATGATCACCACCTTTTCCTGCCAGCCCAGGCGCAAAGTCACCTTGGCGCCGGTTTCCACGATCTTGCCGGGTTTGCTGCGTTGGCTGTTGTAGTGAACCTTGCCGCCCTCGATGGCTTCCTTGGCCAGGGAGCGCGTCTTGTAGAAACGGGCAGCCCAGAGCCATTTATCGAGTCGTACCTTCTGATCGTCAGTGTTGGTCGCCGTCATGTCTCCTCACCTGATGAGCGTATGGTCGAATTATAGCCGGCTCACCGGTTCGATGGCAGGGGTTGGCGTTGCCGAAGTTCCGGCAGGATTTCGTTGAAATGATGGATGCCCGGGATCTCCGGGTGCCGTTCCCGCGCTGGTTGCCGGCTGTCCGGCGCCAGGATGGCCAGGCATTGGCCGATGCCTGCGGTCCTGGCACTTTCAAGTACGGGGAAGCTGTCGTCCACTATCAGGGTGTTCGGAGCGGTGTAAGGAATTACTGACTTCAGGTCCTGCCAGAACAGGGGATCCTCTTTGGGTTTTCCCAGGTCGTGGCTGGAAACGATGCTGTCCACGAGGCCATCAAGCCCGGTGCGCTCCAGCTTCAGGGCCAGCGGATCGGGGTGGCAGTTGGTCACGATCACCGAACGCAAACCGGCGGACCTGAGGGCTTCGAGAAAATCGGTGACGTGGGGACGGTAACCGATGCGGTCACCCACTTCGGCCTTGAGCCGGGTAATATCAACGGACAGTTTCTCGCTCCAGTAATCGGTGCAGTACCAGTTCAGGGAACCCCGCTCGGCCATGATCATGGGGATCAGGGTATCCCTGGCCTGCTGCGGGTGCAGATCGAACCGTTCGGCATAGCGCCGGGGCAGGTGCTCGAGCCAGAAGTGATTGTCGAAGTGCAGGTCGAGCAGGGTTCCGTCCATATCGAGGAACACTGTCTCAACGGAAGACCAATCCACCATAAACAAAACAGCCTGAAGAGATTTTCTTCAGGCTGCCCGAGAACGCCGGCCGTGACAAGCCGGAAAGGTACCGATTCGTGTGAATCAGTTGCCTGTCTGTTCCACCGTTTCCGGTTTCTTGCCGGTGCGGGTGCAGCCGAGGCAGCGTACGAAAGTAGCCCTGGCCGGGGCAAGCACCAGGACCTCGCCGGCTTCACCGGCGTTGCCACCGAGGGCCGAGAACGGCAGGGATACCAGGTAAACTGCGCTGCCAATAATGGTGGTGGCCAGCAGGGCAGGACGAACAAAGAGCGCGTCTCCGGTCATGGCCAGGGCAGACGGTGTCTCATCGACGGCCTGGGCATGACCAACTGATGAGAAAGCCATCAGGCAGGCTACCAGGGTGGCCATGAGGATGCGGGAAATCTTGCGGGTCATTGTACTGTCTCCTGAACTTTGTCGGCCCTGTTGATGCTCGGCGTTGGCAATATCGGCATGAGTATAGACCGTGAGCATTAACTCTCTGTTAACTATGAATCATATTTGCGCATTTTCAAACGATTTTTCGTTGCAAAATGTGCGCTTTGCGCGATTCAGCGCTGGCATCCAGGGCAGTAGACCGTGGAGCGATTGTTCAGCCGGGTCTCCTTGAGGCTAGCGGCGCACTCCTTGCAGGCCTCGCCGCCGCGACCGTAGACCAGCAGGGACTGGGCGAAATAGCCTGGTTTTCCGTCACTGTTCACGAAATCCCGCAGGGTAGTGCCGCCCATCAGGATGGCGGCGCTCAGGGTCTCCCGGATGGCTTCGGCGAGCCGGTGGTAGCGGTCCAGGCTGATCCGGCCAGCCTTGCGTTTCGGGTGGATGCCGGCCTTGAACAGGGCCTCGTTGGCGTAGATGTTGCCCACGCCCACCACCACATGGTTGTCCATGAGGAAGGACTTTACCGGCGTCTGCCTGCCCCGGGACAGTCGGAACAGCAGCGGGCCGTTGAATTCCGGCGACAGCGGCTCCGGGCCCAGATTCGCGATCAACGGATGGTCGGCGGCGCTTTCGGTCCAGAGCCAACAGCCGAAGCGCCGGGGATCGTTGAAACGCAGGATCACGCCGGAGGCCAGGGCCAGATCAATATGATCATGGCTTTGGGGCGGGGCGTCGTCGGTGATGACCCGCAGGCTGCCGGACATACCCAGATGCACAATCACCGTGCCGCCATCGAGGTTGATAAAGAGGTACTTGGCGCGCCGGCCCACGCTGCGGATTACCTGGCCGGTCAGGCGCTCGGCCAGGTCCTCGGGAACCGGCCAGCGTAGCCTGCCATTGCGAACGGTGACGCCGTTGATGGTCTGGTCTTGGCAGTAGGGCGCAATGCCCCGGCGGGTGGTTTCAACTTCGGGTAATTCGGGCACGCGGGCGATCTCCGGTGGTCTGCAACGGCCATGGCTACCAAACGAGGCCGGTAACGAGGCCGGTAAGTGTAATCAATAACAAATTTCCGGCCAAATTCGGTTGTTGCAGCGAACACCTGTACGCTAAAGTTAGAGTGTTGGTTTGTTTGCCCTTCGAGTGTTTGCGAAATTCC
>JAXHVJ010000038.1:0-26125 GCA_034189235.1 Pseudomonadota bacterium | reverse complement strand
TAGGTCTGGAGCTCATGCCAGTTGATGCGGGAGGTTTCAAGGTTGAGTTTCGCCTTGATGTCGTCCAGGGAGGGTTCAGCCATGGGACCTTGTCTTCGTTCAACGGGTTGTCGGGAAGGGCGCCAGCTTACCTGAAAACGAGGTGTAAAACACGGGGTGAAGGCGGGGTCAGATCAGCTGATCTGACCCCTTTTCATGCCTCAGGCGTTCTTCAGCATCTCCCGCACCACATAGTGCAGGATACCGCCATGCCTGAAATACACCGCCTCGTTCGCGGTATCAATTCGCGACTTGAGTTCACAGCTGTCGGTGCTGCCATCCTTGTACTTCACGGTCATCTTCAGGGTCTGGCCGGGTTTGATGTCGCCGGACAGGCCCTCGATGCTGATAGTCTCCTCGCCGGTCAGTTTCAGGCTCTTGCGGTCCACACCCTCCGGGAACTGCAGGGGCATCACACCCATGCCGATCAGGTTGGAGCGGTGGATCCGCTCATAGGATTCCGCCACCACGGCTTTGACGCCGAGCAAACGGGTACCCTTGGCTGCCCAGTCCCGGCTCGAGCCGGTGCCGTATTCCTTGCCGGCAACAACCACCAGCGGCGTGCCGCTTTCCTGATATTTCATGGCGGCATCGTAGATGGCCATCTGGTCGCCGGTGGGCACGAATTTGGTGAATCCGCCTTCCACGCCATCGAGCATCTCGTTCCTGATACGCACGTTGGCGAAGGTGCCGCGCATCATCACCTCGTGGTTACCCCGACGGGAGCCGTAGGAGTTGAAGTCTTTCGGCTCCACACCATGCTCCTGCAGGTATTTGCCTGCCGGGGTGTCCGGCTTGAAGGAACCGGCCGGCGAGATGTGGTCGGTGGTCACCGAGTCGCCCAGAAGCGCCAGGATGTTGGCATCCTTGATATCCTCGATGGTGTCTGGCTCCTCACCAAGGCCTTCAAAGAACGGCGGGTGCTGGATATAAGTGGACTTGTCAGACCACTCATAGACCTTGCTCTCGGGCACCTTGATGGACTTCCAGGTGTCGTCGCCCTCGAACACCTCACCGTATTCCTTGCGGAACATGTCGGTCTTCACCTGTTCCACCGCCTCGGCGATTTCCTTCTGGCTCGGCCAGAGGTCTTTCAGGTAGACCGGATTGCCGTCCTTGTCGGCACCCAGCGGATCCCTGGTCAGATCCACGCGGACATTGCCGGCCAGGGCGTAAGCCACCACCAGCGGGGGCGACGCCAGCCAGTTGGTTTTCACCAGTGGATGCACCCGGCCCTCGAAGTTCCGGTTACCGGAGAGCACCGACGCGACCGTCAGGTCACCATCAATAATCGCCTTTTCTACCGCTTCCGGCAGCGGACCGGAGTTGCCGATACAGGTGGTACAACCGTAGCCCACCAGGTTGAAGCCGAGCTTGTCCAGATCGTCCTGCAGACCGGCCACTGCCAGGTAGTCGGTAACCACCTTGGAACCCGGTGCCAGCGAGGTCTTCACCCAGGGCTTGGTGCTCAGCCCCTTCTCCACCGCCTTTTTCGCGATCAGGCCGGCGGCCATCATCACACTGGGGTTGGAGGTGTTGGTGCAGGACGTAATCGCGGCAATAACCACCGCACCCGGGTCCAGCCGACTCTTCTCTCCGTTCATATGCAGCGGCTGGCTGGCCGGATGCTCGAAATAGGCGTCCTGCGCGCCAACGGCTGTTCCGCCACCCTCGGATTCCAGATTGGCTTCCCGGGTTTCTGCGGGGCCCTCGGCGGTTTCCATCAGCAGCTCGAAGGAGGCTTTCATGTTTTTCAGGGCGACACGATCCTGCGGGCGCTTGGGGCCGGCCAGGCTGGCTTCGACATCGCCCATGTCCAGTTCCAGGGTATCGGTATACACCGGCTCATGGCCCGGCTCGCGCCACAGGCCCTGGGCCCTGGCGTAGGCTTCCACCAGCTCCAGCTGGGCCTCATCGCGACCGGTCAGGCGCATGTAGGTGAGGGTCTGCTCATCCACCGGGAAAAAGCCACAGGTGGCGCCGTATTCCGGAGCCATGTTGGCGATAGTGGCGCGATCCGCCACCGGCATGTCTTTCAGGCCATCGCCGTAAAATTCGACGAACTTGCCCACCACGCCCTTCTTGCGCAGCATTTCGGTGACGGTAAGCACGAGATCCGTGGCGGTGATGCCCTCACGCAGCTTGCCGGAAACCTTGAAGCCCACCACTTCCGGGATCAGCATGGAAACCGGCTGACCGAGCATGGCGGCTTCGGCTTCAATACCGCCAACACCCCAGCCCAGGATACCCAGGCCGTTAATCATGGTGGTGTGGGAGTCGGTGCCCACCAGGGTGTCCGGACAGGCAATGGTCTTGCCATCCTGATCCTTCTGCCAGACGGTCTTGCCCAGGTACTCCAGGTTCACCTGGTGACAGATACCGGTGCCCGGCGGCACCACCCGGAAGTTGTCGAAGGCCTGCTGGCCCCAGCGCAGGAACTCGTAGCGTTCCTGGTTCCGCTCCATCTCGATGGCCACGTTGTCCTTGAACGAGGACGCCTCGCCAAACTTGTCCACCATCACCGAATGGTCGATCACCAGATCCACCGGCGACAGGGGATTGATCAATGCGGGGTCCTTACCGGCCTTTTTGACCGCCTCACGCATGGCCGCCAGGTCGACCACACCAGGCACCCCGGTGAAGTCCTGCATAAGCACACGGGCCGGACGGTACTGGATCTCGGTACCGGACTTGCGGTCTCTCAGCCACTGTACCATGGCATCGATGTGGGACCGGTCCACCGTGGTACCGTCCTCATTGCGCAGCAGATTTTCCATCAACACCTTGAGGGAGAATGGCAGGCGGTTGAGATCGCCGAGGGTTCTTGCTGCCTCGGGCAGGCTGTAGTAATGGAAGGTCTTGCCACCCGCATCCAGGGAGGAAAGGGTATTCAGGCTGTCTTTGCTGAGACTTTCGTTCGACATGTAGTGCCTCCTTTTCGTCGTTATCCGAACATTCCGGAAGGCTTCTCGGGAGCCTTTTCATCATACTGCTCGTAAAATTGCGCTGCCCGACTGGCCAAACAGGATGATGAAAAGGCACGGCATTGTGAAGTCACCATTAACTATTGCAGCTATTGGCAGGACTTCAACCGATGGCCGGTGAATGTCCGGGATCACTTCCGTGAATATCAGACCAAGGTCGACACCGAAAGTTGCAGGAAAGGAACAAGGAACAAAGGAACAGGCCCGCCAGCAGAATCAGCCGACTGTTTCCGGTCATTGTGTCGCAAGACGCTTCCGGACCCCGGGTACCTTCGAATCAATACGGACACTATGCGCCATCAGTCTACCTGTTAACCAGGTAGCTGCGCGGCCCTTTCAGTTCTGTCATCATGACCCGCCTGACTCTGACGGACCAGGAACCTGACCCGCTGTGAAACACGATTGCCACTACCATCCCGGCGACCCCGCCAAATGGCACTGTGGGGAGTGCCAGATCGACTACTGCAGCCGCTGCATGCCCGATGCCGATATCCGCCAGCGCAAGGCGCTCTGCCCACACTGCAGCAAGGCCATGCGCTACCTCGGGGCCGCTACCGAAGCGGTCCCCTTCTGGAACCGGCTCGGCGCCTTCTTCCGCTACCCGTTCCACAGCGACCCACTGATCGTGATTACCATCTGCACCCTGGTTCCGGTGATCGCCCCGGCAAACCTGATCGGCATTCTGATCTGGATTGTGCTCGCCCTGGCCCTGTTCAAGTATACCTATGCTGTGATCAATCACACCGCCGAAGGCCACCTGAAACCACCGCCTGTGGCCGTGGCCTTTACCGGCAGCGGCTTTGATATCGTGATTCTGCAACTTCTGGTATTCGCGGTGATGGGAGGCCTGGTCGGGGCCGCCGCCATGCTGGGCGGGCCTGTTCTTGCCATGCTGGCCATCGCCTTTGTGGTTCTGGCCCTGCCCGCCAGCATCATGGTCCTGGCCATGGAACGCTCGGTGGGGGCGGCGGTAAACCCCATGAACCTGGCACTGCTGATTTCCCGCATCGGTACACCCTACTTCCTGCTCTACGGCTATCTGATCCTGCTCACCCTGGCCTCCGGCGCCGCCCAGGACTTTGCCGTTAATCACTTCCCGTTCTGGGTGGCCCAGCCCGTGGCCGGCTTCCTGAACAGTACCTTCACCCTGATCCTGTTCCACATGCTCGGTTACCTGCTGTTCCAGTATCAGGAGGAGCTGGGTTTTGCAGCAGACGTTCAGGATGGCGAGGCCCTTGCCCAGGTACAGAGCCGGGACAGGACCGCTCGCCTTGATGCCGATATCGACATGAACCTCAAGGACGGCAATTACGACCGGGTGCACTCGATGCTGAAGGAAGCCCTGAAACGGGATCCGGACAATGCCCTCAGGATCGCCCAGCTTTACAAACTGCTGATAGCCCGCAGGAATGTGCCGGAACTGCACCGTTACCATGCCCGGATCCTCAACTGGCTGGCGAACAATAATAACGGCGAGGCCATTGCCGGGCTGGTCACCCTGCTGCAGGAGGCCGAACCCACCTTCCGGCTCGAGGACCCGGAGCTGTCTGTCCGTTGCGCTGGCTCCATGTACCACCGTGGCCGGTTCAAACCCGCCCTGCGCCTGCTCCAGGATTTCCACAAACGCTTCCCCGACAGCGACCAGCTGGCTCCGGCGTACCTGCTGGCGGCACAGATCCTGGCCAACGGCCTCAACCAGTGGGAAAAGGCAACAGCCTTCCTGACGTTTATCCAGAAAAAGTGCCCGAATCATCCACTGCACGGACAGATCGGGACCTGTCTGGAACAGGCGAAGAAGCGAGAGCCGCTGAAGGGGCCCGAGAACGACTTTTCAGTTGAGGGTTAAGGGAACCGAACGGTGCAGCAAAAATCTCACGGAGCCTCTCCAGGATCGGGGAGCTGTTTTTTTTAACAAGCCTGAGAACAGGGGAGGTTACCGGGCATCCATTGAATCTAAAAGCCGCAACCAACACCATGGAATGACGCCAAAGGCTTCGGTTTCGTCACCCCTCGGGAATATAGACCATAGAGCCATCCTGCAACTTGTACGTTATACCCGCCTTGACGCCTTCCCCCTCTCCCACCTCGCCAGACGAAGTGTAGTGCTTGAGCGTTTCCCCCTCCTTGACGATCATCTCCATGTTTTCCTGGCCGGGGTTCTTCACCACCACCACCGAATCGCTGGCCAGCGGATTGAGCGGATTCTGGATGATAACCATCAGCAGCACGGCAATGATTACCAGAAACACATCGATCAGGTTAACCACGCTGGTGATCGGGTCTTCCTCATCATCTCGCAGAATGGCCAGAGGCCTGCGTTCAATTGTCATACCGCCTCCGTGGCGTTATCCCGTGCGGGCTGATTACTCAGCAGCAGGTGCAACTCTTCCAGCAACCACCGTTTGCGGACCGACAGTATCCAGTAGCTGACCGACGCTGCCAGCAGCGCAATGATCACCGCCGAGAAAGCTACCACCAGGTTGTCGGCCATGCTTTGGGTGTTGCCCGCAGCCACCGCCATCAACGCGGGCCCCATCGGAATCATGGTGGCGATCAGCCCCAACATCGGCGCGATGCGGTTGATCAGCCGGGGCCACTCCGTCTGCTTCAGCAATGCCAGCTCCAGCTGCTCCTGGTCGATCCGGCCATGACGCCGGGCCACCTGCGTCAGCGGCCCGCTGTGCTCAGGCCGGGTAAGGCGCTGCGCGTACTCCATCAGGAACTGCCCGAGCATGAACAGGGCATAGACAAACATTAGCATCAACACCAGCAGCACCGGGGTCAGAAAGATGCCGGTGATGCTGTACAGCCATTGTTCCAGTTGGTTCATTTCATTCGACTCCCTTGATCATGTTCACGTCAGGCACGGCGGCTCTGATGCCAGATACCGGCCACAACCGGCAGCAGCAGAAGAATCAGCCAGTAGTCCAGCGGACTGTCCTGCACCTCCTGGCTCACCTCTTCCAGCTTCTGGCCACTGACCTGTTCGCCCGGTGGTTGGGGCTCATTGGCACTCTCCGGCAAAGGCGTGGCGACGCTGCTGGCCTGTTCCGGTGCCGGTGCTGCACTGATGCCATAGCCCGCAGCCTGATCTGCCACGAACCGGGCGAAAGTGCGGTTTTCGGTGTAGACGTCATGTTTGGCTGCGAGCTCGGTATACACCTCGACCAGCTCACGCAGGGTTTCGTCACTGGCTTCCCAGTAGCCCTTGCGAATCGCCTCGATCATGCGTTCACTGATCTGGGCCAGTGCCGTCGGGTTGGATTGCTCGAACCACTCCCGCAGTCCCAGCTCGTACTTGTCCTTGACGTACACCTCGTGGAAGTTCTGCCACTGGTCGTCCCTTACCACGTTGCGGTCCATCACCTGCCAGCCCCAGAAATTGTTGATCGTCTTCAGCATATTCAGGGTGCCGGCATAGTCCTCCTGCATCATCTCCCTGACCCAGTTCGGATGCTGGTAGACCGACCTCAGCTCCATCGCCATAAAGTTGGCCGCATCCTGCAGCCGTGCCTTGCGCGGGTCTCGCAGGTTGGAGATATAGAGCTGCGGGGCCTTGCCATCGAGATATTTCACCGCCATGGAGATGCCCCCCAGATACTCGAACGGATGATCGGTATCCAGCAGTCCGCGCAGGTTGGAGGAACGGGAGAAGACCGCGGCGTCGGTGCCTTTCAGGTGCAGCGCGTAGGTGTTGACCACCTTGCCTTCGGCATCAGTGAGCTTGCGACTCCACTGGCTGACGTCGGGGCCATAGGCCCAGGACATACGTGACAGATAAAGCGCTTCCAGCTTGCCATCACCCTCTTCCCACTGATCCGACCCCAGTGTGGCCTCGGGCAGCCTGGTGCCGTAGTCACCGCTTTCGGTGCCGAACAGCCGCGTGAGTGCATGGTTTTCGGCCTGAGCCGCGGGGATGCCCTGCGCCAGTAGCTCGGCACGGATTCGTTCGGCGTTGGCGCGGACAAAGTTGAGCTCTTTCGGCTCTTTCAGTGCCGCCACCAGCGTCACCGCTTCATTGAAGCGTTCCATCACCACCGGGAACTGGTCACGGTAGAGCCCGGTGAGAGAGATAACGGTGTCGATGCGCGGACGCCCCAGTGTCTGCTGAGGAACCGCTTCGATACCGATCACCCGACCGCCGCGATCCCATATCGGTTTCACTCCGAGCGCCCAGAAGATCTGCGCCTCCAACATGCCCAGATGACGCATGGTTTCGGTACTCCAGAGCGTGAAGGTCAGTTTCTGCGGATAACGACCATGCTGGGCCTTGTAGCTGTCAATGAGGTCTTGCATCGCCTTGACACCAGCCTCGTAGGCCGCTTTGGTGGGGACCCGGTTAGGGTCGAAGCCGTACATGTTGCGACCGGTCGGCAGTGCATCGGGGTTACGAACCGGATCGCCGCCATAGCTCGGGTCGATGAAGCCGCCGGACAGGCCGCTGAGCAGCGCCCGGGTTTCCGACTCGGCGGCATAGTTGTCAGCCAACTGACGCGCCTCCCGGACCAGTTGCCGCTGCGCCTGTGGCAAGGCATCCATTGCGGCCTGCTGCACCACATACTTGAGCACGAACTGATAGGGCTCAGTCTGCCTGATCTGCTCGTAGTCGGCCACGAACAGGGCTTCCGGGTTGTCGATCCCCAGTTCGGCGGCCAGTGGTTTGAGCATAATCAGCATCAGGTTCATCGCCCGGTGCTCGTCCGTCATGGTGTTACCGAAGGTGTGCAGGCCCAGGGGCTGCAGGGCCCCGGCCAGCAGTTCGATCTGATCCTCGACCCGGCGCAGGTGCGCTTCGAACTCTGCACGCCAGACCGACTCATCCAACCCCACATCCTTGTGCAGGTTCTGCTCGATCACCATCTCGATGATTTTCGTCTTGGCCGTTTCCTTGACCATACCCTCATCCACGCTGTGATATTGCCGCAGCAGGTCATTCAGCGCCGCCAGCTCGGGAGCCAGCCCGGCCGGTGAAAAAGCCGGCGTCTGGTGCGAGATCACCACACCGCGACCACGGCGCTTGACGTGGATCGCTTCTCCGATGTTGTCGACGATATAGGGGTAGAACACGGGTGTATTGCCCACCAGAAGATTGGGATAGTCGTAGGCCCAGAGCCCGCGCTCCTTGCCAGGTGTCCACTCCTGGGAGCCATGGGTACCAAAGTGGATGATGGCATCGCTGCCAAAGCCTTGGCGCAGCCATAGATAGGTGGCCAGATAGCCATGGTGCAGCGGCACGCTGGTGTCGTGGAACAGGTCCTTCTCGCGCGCGTCGCCAGGACGTTCACTGCGCTTGGGCTGGGGCAGAATCACCAGGTTGCCCGCCTCGATACGCGGGATGGCAAAGCCCTTGATACCCTCTTTTTCAACCACCCAGCCACTGTTACCGGCTTCGCCCCAGAATTGATCGATCTCGGCGCGCACACTGGCAGGCAAGGTATCGAACCAGCGCTGATAGTCCGACAGGGGCATGAAGGCCCAGTGCCCGGTAGCCGTCAGCTCCGCCAGGGCCTGCTCACGGTAGAAGGGCCGCAACAGCGTGCCGAAGGTATCGATCAGCGTCTGTTCGTCACGGCTTTCCAGCTGGTAGCCCCCGGCCTTGAGGTCTTCGATCAATTTGGCCACGGAACGCGGCACGTTCATGTTGGAGGCACTGATATTCTGCTCCCCGGGCGGGGTATTCCAGAACACCAGTGCCAGCCGCTTGTCCGCATTGGCCTTGCGTTTCAACTGCGCCAGTTTGATCGCCTTGCCCAGCAGCAGGTCCAGCTGCTCCGGCATCGGTACCATTTCGCCGCCTTCGTTGGTCGACAGTACGACCGGGTCCTGAATGCCGATGTACTCCGCTATCGACAACTGGAACGGTATAGAGAACGTGCTGATACCAGCCGGGTCTGCCTGATACTCATCGCACGTACCGTTGCGGTAGTTGATTACGTTCAGCACCGGCATGTCTTGCGCCCGGTAACGCGCCAGCCGCTGGTCAGGCCCGACCCCGAGAAAGGTATTCACAGTCATCACATCGACGATCAGTTGTCCATCCAGCGTGATCAGCGGCTCATCCAACTGATGCGGTGCCCGTTCAGCCGGGTTGGGGAAGTCACCCGGGTTGCGTTCAAGTACCGATCGGCCCTGCTCGATGCCCGCCTCCGGCCTGCCCGGACCCGGTCGTTCGCCTTGTGGACGCCCGCCACCGGAACGACCGGCATTGCGAGGCGGCGTCAGGCTGCGGGCTTCACGGTAGTAAACGACGGGTACCGCTCCGCGTTTTTCCGCGCCACGGATGAACTCATCCAGCATGCGATTTTGCGCATCGGCGATATAGGTCGAGCTGGTTTCCATACCGATCACCGGCAGCGCTTGCCACTCCTTGCCGTTTTTCTTCTGCCACCAATCAAGGTAGCTGGGCAACTCGGTAAACAGCTCACCCGGTGCGTCCGGATGGTAGATTGCCCCTTCCGGCATTGGTACGGCATCAGGCACTTGGGTCCAGTCTTCGCCGTTCAGCCAATGCGCCAGGAACCGGGCAAGGTAGGCCCGGTTCTGATCCCGTCCACCCAGATAATAGGCATAGAGTTGTTCCGCAAACTCCGGCTCACTGCGTTCGATACGCAACCGATCCATCCGGCTGAAACGGTTGATATGGATAACCGGTTTGGCAAATCGGCGCCAGTAGTCTCCCGCGCGGCTATCCACTTCGCTGATATCTTCCTCACGAGGGGCGTCAACAACGACCAGTCGGGCTGCCTTGATAGCGGCTTCCAACTGGGTATCCTCGGTTCGGCCGACATCATACCAGCGCAGGACGACCCCTTCCCGGCTGGCGGCTTCGACGATCCTATCCAGTTTTTTTCCGAGCACAAAGTCGGTAGTCAACAACACCACGTCGGCCGCACCTGCAGCGGTCGCCAGCAGGCATAACACCAGCGTGGCAAAAATCCTCGACAACATGGTCACGCTCCTCAGAAACGATAGCGCACACCGGCCTGCCAACGGCGACCGGTGGACGGAACAATGGAAAGGTCTTCCTCGTTGTACACGCCGTCATACTCCATACCGGTAGCCGGACTACCGTTGCTATCGTTCATTCCACGCGCAATGACCCAGTAATCATTGTCGAACAGGTTGTCGATTCGCGTGAACAGCAGCAAATTGTCCTGCTTACTACTACCGAGCCGGATACTGTACTCGGCTATCAGATTGAACAGCGTACGCCCACGCCACTTCTCCTGATTGATCTCATCCGCCCAGGCGGTGGAGCGGTAATCGACCTCGGTGGTCAGTTTCAGGTTTTCGATGCCGTACCAGTGCAGTCGGGCGTTGATCTGATGAGGGGAGACCCGAGGCACTTTGTTGCCGGTGTTGTCGTAGTGCACCAGGGTGTAGCTGTTCACCGGATCGGTGAAAGCGGCGGGATCGACATAACCGAAACGCCCATAGGGATTGCCCAGCGCCTGGTAGAAGTTGTCATACCGAGTAAAAACAGAGTGTAGCCAGGTGTAGGACAGGTCAAACGCGACGTTCCGGTGCGGCGCGGTGGTCAACTGGAACTCGAAGCCGCGGGTGCGGGTGCCCCCGACATTGTCATAAATTGCCGGCTCCCCGGTGACATCAAAACTGGCACTGTCGGGGCTGTATTGGCCGCTCGTATCCAGAATAAAATCATCACGATCAACCTGGAACACGGACGCGCTGATGGCACTGGGCCAGCCCCCCAGGACAAAGTGACGCCGCAGGCCCAGCTCGTAAGTCACGGATTCTTCCGGCTCAAGATCTGGATTATTGGCCACTGCGTATTCGCCACTCAGATCGGCGCGATAAAGCTGTGAAACGGTCGGTGTTCTGAAGCCAGTAGAAACGCTGGTAAAAAGTGTTGAATCTGGCGAAAGGTCGTGCGTCAGGCCAAGCCGCCAGGAGTTGACATCGAATGCCTTGTCGGCATCGTAAGCATTGAGTTTATCGCGATAGTCAATCTCGATCCGGTCATGGCGGGCATTGGCGGTTAGCGTCGTATTCTGTCTCAGTCGATACTTGAGCTCGACAAACACTGCTCGGGTATCGGTATCGCCCTCGTCTTCGCTCAATAGAGTTCCCGCCTTCGTAGTCGCGCCCCGGGGCCATGTTCTATAGTCCCGGAGCGCGTGCACCCGGTTATCGGTGCTGTCCCGGCGCAGATCGAGGCCCAAAAGTGTTCCCAGACGATCTCCACTGTGGTTGATTTCCAGTTTCAGGCCCCGCTGGGTCTGTGAATAATCTGTTTCATACTTGTAATCATCCACTGCTCTGGTGGGGTCACCGTTGCCGTCATAACTCATTGGTGCGGACCAGAAGTTAGTGTCGTCGGTATACTGGTAGGTGAGTCCGCGCAGGCTTAGTCTGTCACTCAACTCACGGGAGTACCCCAGGTTGAGCCGGGCCAGATCAACATCGAAATTCCGGGTATAATCCCGCGAAGCAGTTTCGCCCTCAGGGTCTTCCCCGGCCTGGGTGGCTCCCTTGACAGAACCGCTGCGGTCCCGGTATCTGTCTGCCTTTTCGAATCCGAAACTCAGGTCACTGACAGCATCCGGATACCAGGTGACATTGCCCGATAAGGTTTCTGACCAGCTATCACTGAGCGCATAGAAACCATCGGAATTGCGATCAGCGTACTGGACATGGGCGCTCAAGTTGTCAGTGCTGCCGCCGGCACGTAGCACGGAGCGATCGTAACCGAAGCTGCCCCGCTCATGTTCGAGAGAAACCCCTTCCTGTGAATAGCCTCGCTTGGTTTTGATGATCACGGCCCCGGCCAGCGCATCCTCACCAAACAAGTAAGAGGCTCCCCCTTTGATCACATCGATGGACTCGATATTGTCCAGGTCTATGTTGACCTTGCCGGTGCGCTCGAACACAGGCACGCCATCGATCACGATCACCACTCCGGGGGGCTCGCCCATAAATCGTTGGTTTTCGATGCCGCGAATCTTGATCTTGATATCTTCACCGCCTGACTCATCAGTAGTGATACCGGGAATTGCTCGAAGTACCTGCTGCAGGTTTTGAACATGCTGCTGCTCAACATCTTCCCGGGTCAGCGAGACAGTGGAACTGGGCTGGGTTTTGTCGTCCCCGAAACGGTTCTCGATGGTAGACGAATAGACCCGAATCACTTGCTCTTCCCCCTGTACCGCAGATAGGGGCATGCCCGACAGCAAAAGAGCCATCCAGAGCTTTCGGCGTCCTTTCATGGTTATCTCCGATCGTAAAGTGAATAAATCATGCGAATTTGAACGTTGACTGGCGCCAGTCCGGGTTCCGGCGGATATGGCAAGGCCCGCTGAACTGCCTGCAATGTCGAACGCCTGAATACGCCATGCCCTTCCAGCCACTCGAATGTTTCCAGCTCACCGTTTCCATTGATGGCGATACTGAAGCGCACCTCCCCGGATAGCCCCCGCTCCCTGGCGCGGCGCGAATAAGACTTGTGGCGATCGATGCGCTCGGTCAGGCGCTGAACATAGCTGGCCTGGGCGATGGCTTTTGATTCTGCTACCGGCACTGGGGATGACTTGCTTGTGCGGTTAGCCGTCTTGACCGTTTCATCGCGCGACTCAGGAGCGGATGAGTCGGGCAAGCGGGCCGGTGACGATTCGACGGGGGGAATGGCCTCCTCTTTGACATTTTCGTGTGAATGCTTAGCAGCCGACACGGGGTCGGTTTTGGGTTTGGGGGCTGTCACTATTTCGGCAGCGGGAGGAACTGGAGGTTCTGAAACAACCTTCTTTTCTGGCCCTGGTTCCAACGGCTCTGGTGATTCCGGCAATGCTTCAGGAACCTGTGTAGCAGGAGGTGTCTCAGACCGGGGTGGCATTTTCGGCGATACAGGCTGAAAACGGGCCACAAGGATTTGTTCCGGCGACGCTGCTGGCACCTCCGATGCGGACGTTATCCAGCCGCCTTGCCAGACTGCCCACGCCAGAGCTACATGAAACAGAAGAGACAGCAGCAACCCCCGAAGCGTCACGGTCAGCGACTCTCCTCCGGTTCCTGCACGGCAAACCCGATGGACAACACGCCCTGTTGTCGGGCCTGATCCATCAACGCCATGACCGGCTCGAATGGTGCCTGCTCATCCACCTTCAGCATTAGCGGCTGCTCGTCCCTGGCCAGGCGAACCAGCAGAGACTTCAGTTGACCGGCTGACAAGGGGGTATCTCCATGAAACAGGCTGCCATCCTTCTTGATGCTGACCAGCTCCATTTGACCGGCGTTGTTTTCCACGCCGCTCTCCGCTTCAGGAAGGGAAATTTCAACGTTTTTTTCATTGATGAAGTGAGAGGTCAGCATAAAAAACACCAACAGCAGAAAAACAATATCAATCAGCGGTGTTATGTTGATGCTCTGACTGGCGTACTGCTTGCGCGGGAAATATTGCATGTCGATACCGGGAGATCAGACTCTATCGTTTTCAATCGGCTCGTGGATTACTTCGGAAACCGCTACATACATCTGCCAGTGCCGTTTTTCGATCAACGATTCCAGGAAATGAAGAAACAGTAGTAACGGCAGAGCCACAGCGAGACCGACCCCGGTGGTGAGCATCGCTTCCCAGATCCCTCCTGCCAGCATCTGCGGATTGACACCCGCTCCTTGTGACTCAATGACGCGAAAGGCTGAAATCATGCCGATAATCGTCCCCAAAAGGCCGAGTAAAGGCGCGGTATTGGCCAGAAGACTCAGAGTCTTCAGGCCTTTTTCGAAATAACGGATGTGGGCTTCTACCAGACGCCGTGCCAGAGCACGCAATGAGGCCTGGTCCATGCCGGCCTGCTGCGCAGAAATCAAGCGGTTGAAGATGCGCCCGTACTCACAGGCCGGGTCTTGAGGAGGTGCATGATCAAAATCAGGCATGGGCTTGGCCACAAGGCGCAAATATCCAGATATAACAATCGATAACCCGACGACCGAATACGCCGTCAATATCCAGATAACCACTCCACCTTTAAGCAAAAACTCCATGGCGCCCTCTCCGATTGTGAAGTGGCGCCATTTTATTTGAAATCATTTACATGGGGGATGTGGCAGAACGTCACGGGTATCAAGCAGTCGCCGCCCTCGGCCCGTTTGCGGCGGCGGTTTGATGAAGATATCCAGACCGTTGACGCCCCTGCTGGATGACGCCAGCGTCGAGTTTCTACAACCCATTGGTGCACCGGTCTCGACTCTTCCGGATAAGTCATTCGATCATTCCGCTGCCTTTTTCTCATCCGACAAAACACAATCGGGACCGCTGGCTATTGTCTGAATTCCAGAAATAGATCAAACACTGATCAATTCCGGATAGCAGACCGGCTTTGCCGGCGTATTCCGGGCATCAACAACCCGGCGATCGAAAACTATCCACCATTCATCCCATTCATGATCTGCCGGTAATGCCGCGCCTTGGGCTCCATCTCCCGCTTCTCGAACTCGCTTACCAGCAGCCGGCAGGCCTCTGACGTCAGCAATTCATCCCCCGTCGCCCGCAACCGTTCGAACGCCTTCTCGGCGGCCTTGAAATTCTGCTGTTTCAGGCTGACAAACAGCACCCGGTTGTGGTCTTCGGCGGCCAACGGCTGGTGGTGCTCGCCCTTGCCGAGGTACTCCTCCCACACCGCAACCATCTGCTCCGGCTGGCGCCGGTTGAGGGCGTCCTCCATGAGCTCCCGGGTACGGTCCCGGTAGTCGGGCAGGTCCGGCCTCAGCTTGGCCAGCTGGTACAGGTGCTCCAGCAAAATTGGCCGATCCGGGTAATGCTGGCGCAGAGCCTCAAACTGCCGGCGGGCCAGATCGAATTCCATCCGGCCCAGGCTCGCCATGGCCTGGGCATAGCTGGTGGTAAAGCGGGCATCCTGTTCGGCTTCCTCCGGCTCGAAGAATTCCTCCCGCACATGCAGCCAGCTGCGTCCGAACAGCCAGACCAGACCGGCCCCGGCTACCAGGCCTCCGGCGTGGGCCGTGTAGGCGATCCCGGTCGCTCCGCCGAACCAGTAATCGTAGATTTCCTTACCCAGCCAGACCGGCAGCATGGCCAGGGCCGGTGCGCGAAAATAATTGAAGTACACCCCGAGGAAAACGAAAAACCGGATCTTCTGCAAACCGTAGATGGCAACGTACATGCCCATCAGTCCCGAGATCGACCCCGAAGCCCCCACCAGCGGAAGCGGGCTGCCCCCGGAAAAGGCGGTGAACACCAGGCCGGATATGGCACCGCACACCAGGTAGGCCATCAGGAACCGCCCGGGGCCCAGCGCCTTCTCCACCGTAAAGCCGAGCAGGAACAGGAACAGCAGGTTACCGATGATATGGCCCCAGCCACCATGCAGGAACTGGTAGGTAATCAGGGTATAGGGTTTGAGATCGGCCGGCACCAGACCCAACTGCCGGGCACTGAGCCGGCTTATGAAGTCCTGCTCGATCGCGGTCCGCCGATCCAGCCAGTATGCCCGCTCCGCCGGTGCCCAGAGGATATCGCGGTTCTCCAGCAGGTAGTGGTAGAACTCGCGGTCCGTCATCAGGCTGATGGCGATCCAGAAGTCGGCGCCCTCCTCCCGCAGCAGTTGGAATTCCTGCAGATCATAGACCCGCTCTTCCTCGCCCCGGAACCGGATCTGCCGTTCCAGGTAATCCTCATAGACCGGGGCTTCAAGCTCCTGAAGGTCGTGGGCGAGATACTGCTCAACCGCCTGCTCTATTTTGCGGCTGTCTCCACCCTGGTAAAACAGGAAAACCAGCAGGCAGGCAAACATCAGCCCCAGGGTGGCCCAAGGCGGGCGTTTCCAGTTAACGGCGTTCTCGGCGGGGATAATCAGCATCGGCGGTCACAATTCATCATATTCTGTCCCTGAAAACTCCCTTTTTTACCACAGCCCTGCCCGTATTTCCCGGTGTAATAGATCTTGTGGCGAGGGTTTCGACGGCTTAACCCGGGAAATGTGGACAGCCCCACAGATAGCGTGGCCGGTGCGAGATACTGTCACACCGGAGTCATATAAATGACATTAAATCGGTGGCAGCTATCGACCTTTCGCCAATTGCCGTTATTCCTGCCACCACCAATAGTGGGCTGGAATAACAAGAAAAACCGGATACTGGAAGCAAGGATACTGCACATGACCGTACTCGTTTTGGACAACCCGGAACTGCTGGCCAAAGCGGCGCTGGCATCAGGTTTTACGGCGGCGATGGCCAACCCTGCGGGACAAAGACCCCATCGACTGAAATTTCATTTCGGTTTCAACAAGCATGCCCTGGACCGCGATGATCTGGCGATCATCCACCAGCACGCGCTCTATCTCCGGCGATATCCGGGGTTGAAAGTCCGGATTCACGGCCATGCCGACAACTTCGGCACCGAGGATTACAACCAGTTCCTGTCCAGGTTACGGGCCAGCACCACCGCCCGGGTCCTGATCCGCGAAGGCGTGGGCGAGAACCAGATTCAGCTGGCCCACTGGGGATCAGCCCGGCCGCTGGCCACTCCCGAGGATCACGCCGCCAACCGGCGGGTGGAACTGGAATACCTGACCCAGGAAATGGCCCAGGCCCTGTAGTCCGGGGAAACCATGCCTCAACGGAAAACGGGGGCCATGGCCCCCGCTTGTTTTGTGGCGGTTCAGCCGCCGTAAACCTGCCAGACGTTCCAGAACAACAGCAGTGATGCCACCAGGATCGCCAACCAGGTCAGGATAATGCCGATCATCCGGGCCGGGTGAGGTCCACCACCACCGTTTATCATGCCCCAGGCATGCAGGATGCGCCCCACCACCAGGGCCATTCCGGTCCAGTATACCAAGCCACCGGACACACCATTGAGCTCCGCAAGCCCCAGCATCAGCAAGCCCAGGGGCGCATACTCCACCAGATTCGCATGCGCGCGAACCGCCGCCTCAAAATCCCGGTCATCGGTGACACCCAGGCCCTTGCGATACTTGAGCCGGAACCTCACCACCCGGGCCGAAAGCACCAGCAGGAGCAAACCGATTACAGCGGCATAGACACCGGTTACCGGGACAATCATGTTTAACCCTTCTTGATCTTGTTAACGATGGCCAGAAGCAGAACGGCCCCCACGGTCGCCGTTACCAGCCGGCCGATTGCACCCTGGGCCGACAACTGCAGAAGCCCGAACAGGAAGCCACCAATAAACGAGCCGACAATACCGATACCAATGTTGGCCAGTACGCCAAAGCCGCGCCCTTTCATAATCAGCCCGGCCATCCAGCCGGCCACACCACCAATAATCAGAAAATAAATCAGGTTCATCTCTCGCCTCTCCCTGAGGATGCTTCAAGAAACGGTCAGTCCACGCAAAGACTGCCCTGTTTTCTGCGGTGCTTCAAGCACTTCCGGCACCAGGGGCGGGCGTGACAGAGGCAATGGTTTCGGCCATCCGGGACCGGCAGCGTTCCATCAGCTCAGGCACATCCCCGGGCTTGAGATCGGTTGTTTCGATCGGAGGAAGGATGCGAATGGCCACCGGCTCACGGCGCCCCAGCAGGCCGCAGGTCTTGTCGGCGTATTCACTGGCGCAGACCATCGTAATGGGGGCACCAGAGGCAATCGCGGCATAAAAGGCACCTTTTTTGAAGCTGCCCAGCCCCTTGCCATGGCTACGGGTACCTTCGGGGAATACCCACAGGCTTTTCCGGTCGTGGGCGATGGTTTCACCGACCAGTTGCATCGCCGCTACGGCCTTCCTGGATCGGGACCGGTTCAGGATGACGTTGCCCCCGAGCCAGAATACCTGACCGAAAAACGGCAACCAGACCAGGGAGGATTTGCCGACGGCGACCGTCCGGGGAGGAAGCAGATCGCCCACGACGAACAGGTCATCGTTGTGCTGGTGATTGGCGATCACCACGGTGGGTCGGTCCCGGGGCATGTTCTCCCGGCCCTCGATCGGGCGCTCCATGCCCAGGATACAGCGTCCTACGCGGGCGGCCACCCACCCCAGCATACGGTTGTTATCCGGATTGAACGGGCGGGCAAGGTAAAGAACCAGTGCAAACAGGCTGATTACCAGTACGCTCAGCCACGCCAAAAGCTTTCTCAAAACACCCATCTGGTACAGCTTCTCTGTCACATAAACTGGCGCACAAGTGTACGCCAAGGTCATAGCCCTGCAACAGTATCAATTTGTTCCAGCGGGTTACCTGGTGCCGGATCCTGGCGCCGCGCCGTCACCACGTAACGCAACGGCCCGCCGGCATCCAGGCTCTCGAACGGATAGCAGGTCACCAGCAACAGCGTGTCCGGAGAAAAGCGCTGGGTGTCGATCTGCTCCCGGCGACTGTCCACCACCCGAGCTGCCTCAACCCGGTAGTCCTGCCACTGGCCATCCCGGCCCTGCAGGCGAATCGCGCTTCCCGGCGCCAGTTCGTTGAGTTGCCGGAAGTGGGTATCCCGGTGGCCGGCAATGATGACCGGATCCTCACCGGGCAACCCACCAACCACCCGGCCCGGACCGAAGGCCAGGCTTTCGCCGTGGCTACCCTCCAGCACAATCATGGACCGGTTCAGTTCCGGCAGCACCATCCTGGCCACCGGCCAGGTGTCCGCCCAGGGCCAGGGACGGGTTTCGGTCTGCCGGGCCTGGCTCTCCGCCCACGCCAGTGCCAGCAATTCCTGGGCGACCGCCGCCTTGACAGGTATCCAGAGCCCGAACACCAGCAGGGTGGCGGACGAACTGAGCAGCAACAAAAGGATCCGGCTCACAGCGCTGACCTCCCGCGCAGGAGCACGATTGCTGCACTGAACAGAAGGCCCACGAGCCCCAGGGCAATCAGTAGCGGTGACAGGGTTGCGGTCTGGGGATATCGCAACATTCCGGCTGAGGTTCCGGCCGGCAACAGGGTGGGCACGCTGTCGGCGAGTAACGGGTTTTTGTCAGAGCGCACCGGTGTGCTGTCCACCGCCACGAAACTGGTGAATGGCGACATCAGGCTGTGGGTCATCGCCAGCCGGACAATCTGCTCCTCGTCCGGCTGGTCGCCCTGAACCCTGGCCCGGTCCAGCAGGCTGTCAATCTTCGCGCGGGCCCAACGCCGGTGCAGCCCGGCGCCCCCGGCAGACTGCCGGAGGTCCAGCGTCCGCTCCCAGCGCTTGCCATCCGGCGCCAGGCCGGTTACCGACAGCTGCCCCTCCGGCGGCACACCGCGAACGACCTGGATCAGCGGTTCACCCCGGAACAGGTCGCCCGGACGTTCCGGGTAGACTTCCCCCCCTGCCGCGGGCCACCGGGTGCGGAGCCCTGTCAGCACCGGCGCCTCCATGGCCGAAAACAAGGCCTTCAACGGACCACCGAGATCCGCCGGATCGCTGACGGCGGTATAGGTACCCCGCCCCCAGCGGGCCGCCTCCCGCATAAAGTGCATGTTGGGGGCCGAACCGATCCCGACAGTGAACAGGCGCTGGTTGCCCAACTGCTCGCGAATCTGCCGGAACAGCCCTGCCTCGTTGCCCACCGCACCGTCGGTGATAAACACCACCTGCCGGATCCGTGCGGCATCGTCTGTTGCGCCGCCAGCGGACCCATTGAGCGCCAGCGACAGGGCCGAACTCATCTCCGTGCCACCCTCGGCCTGCAACCGGCTGACATAACGACGGGCCCGGGCCAGGTTGTTGCCATCGGCCGGCACCGGCGCCATGAACAGGGCATGGGGTTGTGAATTGAACTGGATGACATTGAACCGGTCCTCGGCGGAGAGGGTGTCGAGGCCCCGCCCGAGCGCCTGTCTGGCCTGACGGATGGATTCGCCGGCCATGGAACCGGAGGTGTCGATCACGAACACAAGGTCCCGGGGCAGGACCCTATCCGGTGTGGCACCCGGCACTATCATGGTCATCAGGTAATCCTCACCGTCGAACTGTTCATGAAAGACCGCGGCCACGGGCTCCCTTCCACGAACCGGGCGCCAGCGGAGCACAAAGTCCCGGTTCATCAGCACTGCTCCTTCCGAAGGCGAAACATGGAGCTGCCGGCCATCGGCCCGGGTTTTCAGTTCGTGGCCGGGGCTGGTGACGTCCGCCAGTTCCAGTCCGGCATTGAGAGAAACACTGATCCTGGCCCGGTGGCTGTCAGCGGCAACGTTCTCCGGTCGCACCGTGAACGGACTGATGGCATCAGCATCCGGCACTGCCCTGGTGGCAATAGCCCAGCCCTCGCTCCAGCCAGAGGCTGCGCCCTTCGGCAACAGCGGCCCGGGCATGTATCGGGGTGTCAGGGTGGTGGGCAGTCGCAATGAGAATTGACCTTCCCGATAATTCACCGGTTGCTGATAGCGTAACTCGATGGTGATATTCTCGCCGGGCGGGATATTGGCTACCCTGGAGGTAAACAGGTTGGGGCGCTGCTGCTCCACTGTCGCAGCCTGTCGGCCACTGTCCCGGGCCTCGGCATATTCCTGGCGGGCCTGCTCTTTCGGCCGCACCTCGCCGGTAATCGTACGCTCGCCCACCGTCATGGTCAGGGCATAGACACTGGCCTTCTCCGGCAGCGGGAACACGAAGACGCCTTCGCGCCAGTGGTCACTGGTGTTACGGAAGCGCCGGGTGAGGCGGGTGTCGGCAATCAGTCCGCTGACCGTGACGTCAAAGTCACTTTCAAGCACCAGCGCGGGCTCCTGCCAGTTACCCCGGCTGTCGGTGAAATGCAGCAGCCCCGGCTGGGATTCGTCGGCCACATTCGCCTCGGCATACAGGGGCTGAACAAACAGGAGCAACAGAAACGCCAGCCAGAGGGTGATGCCCTCCATGAACCGGCCTAGCCGGGCCCGGTTTGCCGGTTTTCCCGGCGCTGAAAGTCTGAGCAGGGTCGTCGATAGCATCATCACAAGGTCCTTTCCTGATCAATTCCGTGGATGACCGCTATTTCACCAGCCCGAAAGGTGCAGGCCGTGGCAGAGTGCGACAATACGGCGACGAATAATGATCAATTATGGCAACAGGCACCCGGACCTTGTCCTGGCCGGTTGCCATGGTTAAATAGGGGCTCCATGCAGGCAACCGGTCGATGACCATGAAGAAACACCTTGTGCTGATCGAAGACGAACCGGCGATCCGGGACAACTACCGGGCCGCCTTCGAGCGCCGTGGCTACCGGGTCTCGGCGTATGGGGACCGGACCTCGGCCTACCAGGCGCTGCAGCAGGAGTTACCGGACCTTGCCATCATTGATGTCGGACTTGGTGATGAGCCGGAAGGCGGTTTCCTGCTGTGCCAGGATCTCAGACAGCGGTCGATGACCCTGCCGATCATCTTCCTGACGGCCCGGGACAGCGACATCGACACGGTTCATGGCCTGCGGCTGGGCGCCGATGACTATGTCACCAAGGACATGAGCATCGATCATCTGCTGGCCCGGATCACCGCACTCCTGCGCCGGGCCGATGCCTGGGCCGAGGCGCTGCAGAAACCGGATGAGCTGCTCCTGCGGGGCCGGCTCACCCTGAACGTGGACCGGATGACCGTGGCCTGGAACGACCAGCCCATTGACCTGACCGTCACCGAATTCTGGATGCTGCACTCGCTGGTCCGCCACCCCGGCCATGTCCGCAGCCGGGATCAGCTGATGGATGCCGCCAGCACCGTACTCGATGACAACACCGTGACCTCCCACATCAAGCGCATTCGCCGCAAATTCCAGCAGGTGGACGACCGGTTCGATGGCATCCAGACCGCGTACGGCATGGGCTATCGCTGGAACGCCCATGAGGTCTGACCCTTGAGCCTCAAGCGCCAGCTCCTTGTTGCCAGCCTGTTGATGCTGCTCATTCCCTGGGCGGGCCTGAAATTCGTGCTGGAACTGGACACCGCACTGCGGGAACAGGCGATCCGACAACTGGACTCCCGCGCCGGACAACTGGCCGAGCTGGCCGGAGACCGGCTGCTGGGCGAGCCGGCAATCCCGGCCGAAGCGCCGGTCATTTACGTCGCACCCCTGACTCAACCGTTCACAGCGGACGGCTACGGTTCCGAATGGCCCGGCTACGATGACTCTGCCGCATCCCGGGCATGGCAAGGCACCCGGACCGACGACGGCCTGCAACTCCAGTGGCAGGCAGCCAGCAATGGCCAATACCTGTATCTGCTGATCCGCCTGAGCGGGCGCCAGTCCCGGTTCTTCAGCCCCGCGATACCTGAACAACCCCACGATTACCTGAAACTCTGGCTACAGACACCAGCCACAGCGCTGGACCAGTCACCGGGGCACCAGGCCTGGCTGATTCAGCCATCGGCGCCCGGCGAGCTCTATGGCCAGACGGACAGCCGGGAACCGCGCCCGGATTACCGTGTGAAAGGCGCCTGGCAGGAGCACGGCGAGGGCTGGCAGCTGGAACTCCGGTTACCACAACCACCGGAAAACAGCCGTCTGGGTTTTGCCACGTACCGGGCTGGGGGAGCTACATTGGCAACCTCACTCGAGCCGTTACCGGTTCTGGTGGGCCGCCGTCCAGCACTGGAACGCCGGCTGGTGCAACAGCTCGACGCGGGCCAGCAGGCCCGGATTGCCGAGCCGGCCGGCTGGGTGATTGCCGAAGCCCGCAAGCCCGGTAATGATTCCTCACCCGAATTTGACAGCCTCGGCCCCGTGCAGGTGCTGGAGCAAATCAGCCTCAACGTCCTGCGTTACCTGATCCAGCGCTACCAGCCCGAGCCCGGGCTCCTCCCTGATCAGGCCCGCCAGCTCGAAGCCCGCTCCCTGCCGGAACAGGGCCTTTTCCGGCACCCGGATGACAGCCGGTGGCTGCTGGTCACCAAGCCGGTTTTCGGCGACCGGACCCTCATTCTGGAACAATCCCTGGACCAACTGCTGAGCCTTTCCGGCTCCACCCTGGGCTCGGTGATTGCCCGCAGCACCCTGCTCATCGTTGCCCTGACCCTGGTTCTGCTCGGCTACGCCAGCTGGCTGTCCTGGCGCATTGCCCGCTTGCAGAGGCTGGTGAGCGCCACCGTGGACGAGGACGGCCGGATCACCGGCACCCTCCCCGAGACCAGTAGCCGCGATGAACTGGGCCAGCTGCAGGCACACTTCGCCCAGATGGTGGAACGACTGCACGGCTATAATCGCTATCTGGAAAGCTTTTCCCGCCGACTGTCCCACGAGCTGAAAACCCCCGTCGCGATCGTACGTTCTTCCCTGGAGAACCTGGCCCACGCCCGATCCGAGGCGGAACGCCGGCAATACCTGGAACGCGCCTCAACCGCCACGGAACGTCTGCGCCAGATCCTCCACGGCATGAGCGAAGCGGCACGACTGGAACAGAGCTTCGACCAGGCTGACAGGGAACCCTTTGACCTGGCCGAAGTGACCACCGGAGCCACCGCCGCTTACCAGAGTCTCGACAGCACTCACGAGATTCGGTGCGTGGGCCCGGACCACGGCTGTAACCTGACCGGGTCCCCGGAACACATGGTGCAACTGTTGGACAAGCTGGTGGACAACGCCCGGGACTTCACCCCCGAACATGGGCTGATCGAGGTCGCCCTGGCACAGCACCCGGAACATCTGGAACTGTCTGTCTTCAACCAGGGCTCGGCCTTGCCGGAGGATGGCTCCGCCGACATTTTCGACGCCTTTGTATCCCACCGGGCAGGCAGCGGCGAGGGCCACCTCGGGCAGGGGCTGCTGATCGTGCGACTGATTGCCGAGTACCATGGTGGCCGGGTGGAAGCTGCCAATGAGACCCATGGCGGCATTGACGGGGTGCGTTTCCGGGTTATCATCCCGGTCCGGCCCGGATAAGCCCGGATTCTGCCTTGAGCACACGACCGGACAACCCCGGTCACCACTTCATCAAGATGGCCGGGCGGCAGTAGCCGGTTCAGCGGAACCGGCTGTCTCCGGCCACCTGCCGGAAAAACTGCTGGGCGGTACGCCCGTTGCGCACGCCTTTGCCGGTGGCAAAGCGGATGGCTTCCAGATGCAGGGCCTCCCGGTCCTGCACTTCCGGAAACAGGGCGTCGATGGCCTGCAGATAGACATCCTTCGCGAACGGATAGAATGACAGCTGCAGGCCGAACCGGTCCGCCAGGGACACCTGCTCCTCGATTGCCTCCGCCGGATGCAGTTCGCCGTCCCGCACCTCGCTCTTCACGTTGTCGCTCATGAACTCCGGCATCAGGTGCCGGCGATTGGAAGTGGCGTACACCCGGACGTTTTCCGGTGGCAGCTCCAGGGAGCCTTCCAGCACACTCTTCAGGGCCTTGTAGCCGGACTCACCGACATCGAACGACAGGTCGTCGCAGAAGATAACGAACCGAAACGGCAGATCACAGATGTCATCGACGATCTCGGGCAGGTTCACCAGGTCGTCCTTGTCCACCTCGATCATACGCAGCCCCTGATCCCGATACCGGTTCAACAGGGCCTTGATCAACGACGACTTGCCGGTGCCCCGGGAGCCCCAGAGCAGCGCGTTGTTGGAGGGCTCACCGGCCAGGAAGCGTTCGGTATTGCGGGCCAGCGCCTGCTTCTGTCGGTCGATGCCCTTGAGATCGCTCCAGCTGATCGGGTCCAGCCGCCGGATCGCCCGCAGACCCGAGCGGTGGCGGCGCCAGACCGCCGCCGGAGTGTGTTGCCAGTCAAACTGCGTGGTGCTCATATACCTTCTTTCCTATTTCGTCTGGCAGTCAGCCCGGGAAACACTGACTGCCAATTCTGATTCATGACAGACTACCCGACGGGCGACGACCAGCAAATAGGCGTGCAGTCAATCAATGAGCCGGGCTTGAATTCAGGCGGCGGGGGAACTATCTGGTAATCAGACCCATTCTCCGAGGAGTTCCCGATGTCTGATCCACTCCAGATCAAGTGTCCCCATTGCCTGAAAACCAACCGCGTACCGGCTGCCCGCCTGGGTGACAAGCCCAACTGTGGTGCCTGCAAGAAGCCCTTGCTTAATGGCGATGTGGCCAATCTCGACGATGCTTCCATGGCCGGCTTTACCGGCCAGTCCGACCTGCCGGTGCTCGTCGACTTCTGGGCCAGCTGGTGCGGCCCGTGCAAGGCCATGGCACCGGAGTTCGAGCAGGCCGCCCGCAACTGGGCCGGCAAAGTCGCCTTTGCCAGGCTCAACACCGAACAGGCTCCGCAATCTTCCAGCCAGTATGGCATTCGCAGCATTCCCACCCTGATCCTGTTCCGGAGCGGCCGTGAAATTGCCCGCAAGAGCGGCGCCATGCCGGCAGCTCAGCTCTCGGCCTGGCTCAACAGCGAACTGGGCTGAAAAAAGGACGAGCGGCACGGCCCCACGGCCGGCGATCCGGTGCTATGATGGCCTCAAAAAGGAGGATAACGCCATGGCACGAATCTACGAAGACAATTCCCTGTCCATCGGCAACACGCCGCTCGTCAAACTCAACCGCGTCAATGACGGCGCCACCATCTGGGCCAAGATCGAGGGCCGCAACCCGGCCTACTCGGTGAAGTGCCGGATCGGCGCAGCCATGATCTGGGATGCCGAGAAACGCGGCATCCTGAAACCCGGCATGACCATCGTCGAGCCCACCAGCGGTAACACCGGCATCGCCCTGGCCTTTGTTGCCGCCGCCCGCGGCTACAAGCTGATCCTGACCATGCCCGCTTCCATGAGCCTGGAACGGCGCAAGGTACTGAAGGCCCTGGGTGCCGAACTGGTGCTCACCGAGCCGGCCAAGGGCATGCCAGGCGCGATCGCCAAAGCCGAGGAAATCCTCTCCTCCGACCCGGACAACCACTTCCTGCCCCAGCAGTTCCAGAACCCGGCCAATCCCCGCATCCACGAGGACACCACCGGCCCGGAAATCTGGAACGACACCGACGGCGAAGTGGACATCTTCGTGTCCGGCGTGGGCACCGGTGGCACCCTCACCGGTGTGGCCCGCTACATCAAGGGCACCCGGGGCAAGGACATCACCGTGGTTGCCGTGGAACCCACCGATTCCCCGATCATCACCCAAACCCTGAATGGCGAGGAGCCCAAGCCTGCGCCCCATAAAATCCAGGGCATCGGCGCCGGCTTCGTGCCCAAGAACCTGGATCTTGACCTGGTGGACCAGGTGGAAGCAGTAACCAATGAGGAAGCCATGGAGATGGCCCACCG
>JAXHVJ010000037.1:19350-26777 GCA_034189235.1 Pseudomonadota bacterium | reverse complement strand
GGACGGTACTCAGGCGCTGTGAGCGTCTTGGTTTCCCCGCGCCCTATACCCGGACCGTTAATGCTTTGCTGCAATTCCAGGAAAGCGGCTCTCACTCGGTGCCGTAACGGTCCTCGGACCACGCCATCAGGCTGCGTTTCTGCAGTTGAGTGAGCAGGCTGTTGATGCCAGCCAGCATCAGGAACACAAAAATGCCGAAAGGCACCAAGGCATGAATCTCGGGGTTTGGCGCCGCGCTAGCAGGCACCAGGATCAAGCCGATGCCGTTCCGCAGAAGTCTGATACCGAGGATGCTGTAATGAAAGCCCGGCTGAAGGGTGTTGGCCGGTCCTGCCAGTGTGCGTCCCAGCACAGGTAACAGGTGTACTGTGTTCAGAAGCAGAACGATAAAGATAAGTGTCTGGGCTACTTGTAAAAATGTCATGGTACTGGGCGGAAAAGTAAGAATATCGGGTCGAAAAACGGTCGGGATTATCGCCGATTGGCGCATTTTTATCCAGTGCCTGATGGCCCCGGTCATAGGACGTACCCTGGCGCCCTACTCGATGAAGGCTTCAGATTCGCCGGAAAATAGGTGGTACCGTCCAGACCTTCCCGGTCCGCGAACTGGACAAGGTCCAGCAGTATCGTCAGGGCGAGTTGGCTGTTGGCCTGTTCCAGATAGTGGTAGGCCAGGGCGTAATGTTCGCAGGTAAAGATCCGGTAAATGACGTTCCCCTGAGTCTCATTCCTGAGCATTCGCCTGCTCCCTGTGAGTATCGCCCGTGTTGCCCGGAAACGAACCCGTAGTGGTGCGGATGTGAATATCCCGTTGCGGGAAAGGAATTTCGATCCCCGCCTCCCTCAGCGACCGGGTGATGGTGGCGTGTAGCTCGTGAGACAGGGGCATGATGTCTTTGATGTCCCGCACGAACACCCGGATCTCGAAGTTCACACTGCTGTCGCCGAGACCGACGCAGAATACCGCCGGTGCCGGATTGTTCACTACCCGTTCGTTGTCGGTGGCAATCCGGAACAGCAGCTCCTGAACCTTGTCCACATCGGAACCATAGGCGACTCCAACCCGGACGATGACCCGGGTTACGGCATCGGTCAGGGTCCAGTTGGTCAGGTTCTGGGTAACAAAGGTCTTGTTGGGGATGATCTGTTCCTTGCGATCCCAGTCCACGAGGGTGGTGGCCCGGATCCGGATCCGGGAGACGGTACCTGTGATACCACCAATGGAGACGGTATCGCCGACGCGGACCGGCCGTTCGAACAGCAGGATCAGGCCAGAGACAAAATTGGCCACGATCTCCTGGAGGCCGAAGCCCAGCCCCACACCGAGGGCAGCTACCAGCCACTGCAGTTTCGACCACTGCAATCCCAGCACCCCGAGCGCGGCGATGACGCCGATAAGGAGGATGATGTAGGTGGCGATGGTGGTTATAGCGTAGCCGACACCCGGCTCCAGTTGCAGCCGGCTCAGGAACATGACTTCCAGGGTGCCCGGAAGGTTGCGAGCGGCCAGTACCGTACCGGCCCCCACCGCGAGCGCCAGCATCAGGTCACCCAGGTTGATCGGTACCGGAGCTTCACCCTCGAGGCCGCTATCAATGCTCCAGAGGGTGATTGCATCGAAGATGCCCAGGGCCGGGAACAGATCGTCCCACAACATCCACAGGCCGATACCGGCCACCACCAGTGAAAGCGTGCGAAGCAGGGTCTCACTCTGCTGACTGATGTCGTTCATGTCCTGACGGGGCAATTCGAAACTGGCCGGAATTGCCTCACCGGTGGACTCAGCCGCTTCCCGGACCTGGGCCAGCTTGCGCTCGGCCTCGCGCTCCTCCAGACGCCGGACCAGAGCCATGCGGCGTTCCCGGACCGAAAGGCCCCGCAAGCCAAGGTAGTGCAACAGGATCACGAAGGCGAGCCAGCAGATACTCATGAACATCAGGCCTTCCAGACGCACGGCACTGTAGTGGTAGCCCCAGAAGGAGAGCACGGCGAGCATCGGTGGCACCAAAACGGTCCCGATATGCAGCATCTTGAGGGCCCGACGTCCGGGCTGATCCTGGCGCACCGCGGACATGAACTGATGGGCGAACCAGGCCAGCGCCAGCGAGGCGATGGCAAAGAGCGCGCGGCCCAGGCTATCGCTGTAGGCCGACCCTTCTGGTATGGCCATGGTCGGCATGATGATCACGATCGGTATCAGTATCCACAGCAGAAGCGGAATCTGGCTGCGAAGGGCCCGGAGCGTGTTGGAATTCCAGAGGAAATGCCGCTCGCCGAGGCCATCGGGATAGGCAACGGTATGCACGCTCCGCAACAGCAGCATGGTGAACGCTGCGTTGGAAAAGCCACGGGACAATGCGTGTAGGAAGTCGTTACCTTCGCCGAGCAACAACGATACCAGCCCCAGTGCCGCAACCGCCGGTAGCGCCCTGAGCAGGCTCAGCAGGCTGGCGTAAAGTGTCAGGTTCCATTGATCCTTGCCGACGTTGCCCACGCCTTCGCCGGTTTTGATCAGTGCCCTGCGGAAGCCGTTGCGTCGTGCCCAGAGTACGATCAGCACAATCACAAGTACCGTGATCTCCGGCCAGTCATCATCCAGGGAGGCCTTCACCGCTTCGCGCAGCTCGGACCAGTCCGAGTTTGATACCAGCCAGCCGATGCTCTGGAACAGCTTTCCGAAGGTTTCCGCGTTGATGGTGTTTGTGCTGGGCAACCAGAACAGTCGCTGCTGCAGTAATTCCTTATAAGCATCGAGGCGGTCCTGGATCTGTCTGACGGTGCTGTAGTAGTCGTTCAGTACCTCGATGTGTTCGGTGACCGCTCCGTGCAGCTGACGCAGCAGACGGGCCCGGCGTACCTCCAGTTGGCCCCGGATGTCGTCTGAAGGGTTGATCACCGCCTCGAACTCCTCGAGACGCAGCTGTTCTTCCCTTGCTGCCGACAGCTGTGCGCTGATGCCCTGGGTGAGCCCGGTGGCGATGGCCTGGCTGCGAAGGCGTTCGAGACGCTGGCGAAGCAGATTGGCATACTGATTGGTCAGGTTCAGCCCGGCCCGCTCCAGCCTCAGCTGGAAACTTTCGAATTCGTTGTCCAGGCGCTTGAGCAACGATTCGGCAAACTCCAGTCGTTTCTGGCTGGTGGCCAAAGCCCGCTGACGGGTGCTGAGGGCTTGCTCCAGTTTCTGAATCTGCTGGCGGATGTCTTCGGTCTCCGGTGCCGGAAGCTGGCTCTCCAGCGGCTCTTCCAGCGCCTCGATTTCCGGCTTTACCGGAGTGGAGGAGGGGGCGGGCCTCTTGTTTTCTTCAGCAGCCTCTCCATTGTCTGCCTTATTTTTGCCGCCCTTACTCTCCGCCCCTTGCACCGGGGGCTGCTGTTCGGTCTGGGTCTGCACCGGAGGCAACAGGTCGTCCAGGGCAGCGGTGACCTGTTTGGCGGCAACCCCGCTGGTACAGAAAGCCAGAGAGTACAGCACTAGCAATAAAGAGCGAATATTCATGAATGAAGAGTGATCCCGCACGAGTTTCCGATAGTGTAGCCAGAATACAGGGTGGGGAGGGAGAATAACGGCGTTACGGTCGTGTAAATAGTGAACCGGTAACGCCGCATGATGTGGCGATGGGAGCTTACTCGCCGGTTTCCCCGGCGGCTTCTGCATTCAGCAACTGCGGCTTCTTCAGGGCCTTCTGGAACAGGTCCTTCTCTTCGGCAATGGCCATGGCGCATTGTTCGGCCAGGTCTTCTCCCAGTCCCTCGACCTTACGCTCCAGGAACATCTGGATGTTCTCGGCCAGTTCCAGGATCTTGTCGCGGGCATCCGCCTCGGCTTTGGATTGAAAAAGCATCGTGTCGGGATTCTTCAGCGCCATTTCCAGGCCATCCTTATCCGAGTAGTAGAGTGCTTGTACTGCCATGAGGTTTCCTCGCAGTCTTTTGGGTTCTGTATGTTTGTACAGTGGTGGATGGTACACGAGTGTGGAGGAATTGAGGAGTCGAACAGACAAGTCCGAGTGGTGAAGGAACCCCATGAGGCTGGTGGTATCCCCGTTACAGACGGGGCGCTTCTACAGCCTATGCCAAACAGATCCGATAGCGGAGAACGCCTGCCTCCTCCTCCCGAATCCATTCGATCCGGTGACCGGTTATCTCACAAAGCGCCTGCATGTCCTTGCGGCCACTGGGGTCATCGGCCAGGAACTCGACCTGCGTTCCGCTGGGCAAGCCCCGGGTGCGTTTCTTGAAACGCAGAATCGGGAGAGGGCATACCAGGCCGATAGCGTCGATCTGGTATGCCCCGGACTGATCAGTCAAGACGCACGCTCTCACTGCTGGTTTGGTCGGCTGAGGACCAGCCGAACTGGTTCAGAACAACCGGGGCGAGAGAGGCAATGACCAATGCTGCGACAAATGCGGAAATCATGACCTTCATGATGACCCTCCTTTGTCTTGTTTGGACTCGACCTCGGCCACCCAGAGATCATGGTGCTGGCGTGCCCATTCCAGGTCAACCTGGCCGTTACCCATGGCATCGAACGCACCCTCCATACCGACCGAGCCGATGTAGATGTGGGCGATGATGGCCACCATCATCACGAACGCCACAATCGAGTGCCAGATGTTGGCATATTGCATCTCCTCATGCGGTGCCAGGTCAGTCGGGAGGCTGGTGCCCAGGACGCTGTTGATGACTCCGAAGGTGTCGGCAAACATGGGTAGTTGAAAAGGGAACAGCAGCGACAGTCCGGAAAGGGAGACAGAGAAGCCCAACACCATGACGGTCCAGAAAACGATTTTCTGGCCGGCATTGAATTTCTTTGCTGAAGGGTGGTTATTGGTAAAGATGCCACCACCCGCTTTGAGCCACTGCCAATCCAGCTTGTCGGGGATGTTGTGTGCAACCCACATGACAAACGTCATGACCAGGCCGAGCATAAACGCCCAGGCGATATTGTTGTGGAGCCACTTGGAACCGGTCGCGAGCGTGGAAAAAGCGTCGAGCCCGATCACGGGAATCAGGAAGCTGCGTCCCATCAAGGTGATCAGCCCGGTGATACCCAGGGCGATAAACGAGCCGGCGAGCAACCAGTGACCAAAGCGCTCTATGGCCTTGAACCGTTCAATGGTCGTGCCTGCGGGGCCTCCATCGATCATGATTCTGCCGCGAACGAAGTAGAACACCACGAGCAGTAAGATGATGCCCGACAGGGCACTGCCGCCGTAGGTGATGACCGGCCCTTCCCGCAACTTGTACCAGGTGATGCCCCCGTCCTGGATCATCACGGTGTTGGCGGGGCCGGGCGACTGGACCGTGGGGTCAATCCTGTTATAGCGAATAGAGCGCCAGATGTCGGCATCAGAGCGTCCTCCCAGTGTACCCAGTTGACCACTGATGGGTGCGGCATTGGCAGGATTGCCCAGGTTTTCGGACCGAAAGGACTCATCGATCTTCAGCTGTTCCTGGCGGCGCAGGATATCTTCAAGAGTCTGGGCCCCCCCGGTCGCTGTTCGATCAACCGTCGGTGTCTCTTGCGCCCAGACAGGGTTCAGCATCAGTGTCGCCAGCACAAAGACGGCGGCACCCAGTAGTTTTGATTTCATTTAACCGCTCCAACGGTATCAACAAGAAGAATTCGTGGCATTCAGTGAATGCCGGGGCCCGAAGGCTCCGGAACACTCAGGCCAGTTTATGCACCTTTCTTCTCGTAGGCTGTGCCCCATCCCCAGGCGCCGGAACCGAAACCACGGTTTACCACACGCTGGCGATAGATGTCCGCCACCTCGTTGCCGTCACCGGCCAACAGGGCTTTGGTTGAGCACATCTCCGCACACAGTGGCAGTTTGCCCTCGGCAATACGGTTGCGTCCGTACTTGGAGAACTCGGCCGCAGAGTTGTCTTCCTCGGGACCGCCAGCACAGAACGTGCATTTGTCCATCTTGCCCCGGCTGCCAAAATTACCCGCTTGCGGGAACTGGGGCGCACCGAAGGGGCAGGCATAAAAACAATACCCGCAACCGATACACAGATCCTTGGAGTGCAACACGATGCCGTCTTCGGTCTGGTAGAAGCAGTCCACCGGACACACGGCCATGCAGGGTGCGTCTGAACAGTGCATGCAGGCTACCGAGATCGAACGCTCGCCCGGTTTGCCATCTTCGATGGTCACCACCCGTCGGCGGTTGATACCCCAGGGGACCTCATGTTCATTCTTACAGGCTGTTACGCAGGCATTACATTCGATGCAGCGCTCGGCGTCGCAAAGGAATTTCGCGCGTGCTTGTCCTTCAAGTGCCATGGTCTACACCTCTCGTTATGCCGGCATGATCGAACACAGGGTGGCCTTGGTCTCTTGCATCTGCGTGACCGAGTCATACCCGTATGTTTGAACGACGTTGGTGGATTCACCCAAAACTATTGGATCGGCGCCCTCGGGATACTTGTCCCTCAATGACTTACCCTCCAGGTGGCCGCCGAAGTGGAAGGGCATGAAGGCTACGCCCTCGCCAACACGTTCGGTCACCATGGCCTTGACCTTGATGCGCCCGCCTTCCGGGCCGGAAACCCACACGTCATTGCCATCACGGATGTTCAGGTTGTTCGCATCGCGCGGATTCACCTCGATGAACATCTCCTGCTGCAGCTCTGCCAGCCAGGGGTTTGAGCGCGTCTCGTCACCACCGCCCTCGTACTCGACCAGACGGCCCGAGGTGAGAATGATGGGGAACTCCTTGCTGAAGTCATTCTTCTGAATGGACTCGTACAAAGTCGGGACACGCCAGAAGGTCTTGTCCTCGTAAGTGGGGTAGTCCCTGACCAGGTCCCGGCGCGTGGTATAGAGCGGTTCGCGGTGGAGCGGTACCGGATCGGGGAAGTTCCAGACCACGGCACGGGCCTTGGCATTACCAAAGGGTGCACACTCGTGTTTGATGGCAACACGCTGGATGCCACCTGAGAGATCGGTCTTCCAGTTGGTCTCCGGGCCTGCAACCGCTTCAATGCTGGCACGCTCCCCGGCCGTCAGGTCGCCATCCCAGCCCAGGTCCATCAGCATCTGCATGGTGAACTCCGGATAGCCGTCCCTGATCTCCGAGTCTTTTGAGTAAACACCTTCTGCCAGAAGGTTTTCGCCATCGCGCTCTACGCCAAACCGGGCACGGAAGGTGAGGCCACCCCTGGAGACCGGCAACGACATGTCGTACAGGTTCGGTGTGCCCGGATGGTTCATTTCCGGCGTACCCCAGCAGGGCCATGGCATACCGTAGATATCACCATCGCAAGGCCCGCCGTTTGCTCGCAGGGTGGTCTTGTCAAAGTGGTGCTGATATTTCATGTGTTTCTTCAGACGCTCCGGCGATTGGCCAGTGTAGCCGATGGTCCACATACCACGGTTGAATTCCCGGGTGATGTCCTCAATCGACGGCTCGTCGCCTTC
>JAXHVJ010000037.1:3942-19250 GCA_034189235.1 Pseudomonadota bacterium | reverse complement strand
CCCATGCACCAGATAACGGTGCCGGGGCGGTTATTGACCAGGGTACGAGCGACGCGTTCAAGCTGTGCCCCCGGTGCACCGGTTACGCGCTCGACCTCTTCCGGGTTCCAGCGCTTCACCTCCTCACGGATGTCATCCATTCCCCAGACCCGGGTACGGATAAACTCTTTGTCTTCCCAGCCGTTCTCGAAAATGTGCCAGAGAATGCCCCAGACCAGTGCAACGTCTGAACCCGGCCGGAAACGCACAAACTCATCGGCATGGGCGGCGGTACGTGTGAAGCGCGGATCGCAGACGATGAGCGGGGCGTTGTTCTCTTCCTTGGCTTTCAGGATGTGCAGCAGCGACACCGGGTGCGCTTCTGCGGGGTTGCCCCCGATCAGGAAGATTGCCCTGGAGTTGTGGATGTCGTTGTACGAGTTGGTCATCGCACCGTAGCCCCAGGTGTTGGCTACGCCAGCGACGGTTGTCGAGTGACAGATCCGGGCCTGGTGGTCGACGTTATTGGTGCCCCAGTAGGCCGCGAACTTGCGGAAAAGGTAGGCCTGCTCGTTGCTGAACTTGGCGCTGCCCAGCCAGTAAACCGAGTCCGGCCCGCTTTCCTCGCGAATTTTCAGCATTTTGTCGCCGATTTCGTCGATCGCCTGGTCCCAGGGGATCCGCTGCCACTGCCCGTTGACCATTTTCATCGGAGACTTGAGGCGACGCTCGCCGTGGGCATGCTCGCGCACCGAAGCGCCTTTGGCGCAGTGAGCACCCATATTGAACGGGCTGTCCCAACCTGGCTCCTGCCCGATCCAGGTACCATTCCGGACTTCCGCCTCGACAGTGCAGCCAACCGAGCAGTGGGTACACACGGACTTTTTGCGAACGATTTCCCCGCCTTCGGTCGAAGGGGGCGCAGCTTCAACCCGCCCCGACGTGAGCGACAAAGCCGCCAGGCCGCCCACTGTCACACCGGAGGCCGCCAAAAAACCACGACGGTCCATAGTCCTGGCAGCGAGGGATGAAAGCAAAGATCCCGCACGGGGGCCTTTCGCTACCCCGTTGGTCTTCTTCCGTAACATGTCACTTACCTCTCTTTTTTCTCGTTTTTATGGAGGTGTGATCATTCAAGAGCATCACGCAACCTTGAATGATCACGCTTCCTTAAAAGCGAGCCGATTCGAAATACTTACGTGTGTGCTCCGTGTCACGCAGACCGCGGCTTTTGGGAACGTCTTTTTTGACGACCTCGGCTGCGGCGTTCGGTGCAACTGCCATTGCTACGGCAGCCGGAGCTGCAGCAGCTGCCATTTGCAGGAAACGGCGGCGGCTGTTTTCACGCTTCGGATTGTCCATCGGACTCCTCCACCTGGTTCAAGGGATTGACAAGACCCCGGTTATTGAATTGCAAAGGCATCCGCCTCTACGGCCATGAAAGCCCGACCCAGCGAGCCCACAGGAACGTAGAAGACGGCGCTATGCGCTCTCTCCAGATCGGAAAAAAATAATTCCGCCCACTTTGCCATGTGCGCGTCAAAGAAGGCTTTTTGTGACGGCAAGTCGCTATCGCATTCGAACTCACCGGTAATGATGCCCGCCATGATTTCACACAGCGTGCTGATATGATCTTCCGGTTCCTTGACGTTCTCGCTGGCTTTGATGCCTCTGGCCATCAGCTCGGTGCGCAATTCGGCAAGGGGTTTCTCGTTCAGAAAGCCGGTCAGGTAATAACTGGCGTACGGCAGCAGTTCACCACGGCCGAGTCCCACGAAAAGATTGTTGAACTCCCGCTCGGCGTCATGGGGTGAGGTGCGTTCGGCAAGAGCGGCCAGATTCCTGTAGGCGGAGCCCAGGGGGCTGTCGTCACCCTCCAGAGATGCCAGTCCTTTGAGCAGCTCGCCATTAGGCGGACCGCCCAGCAGGACAGCCAGTAACTGGTAGATTTGAGCCCGGGCACGATCTTCTTCAGTGATGGAGCGAGGGCATTGAAGTTCAGCGGTGCTAGCCAAGTCTTTGATCCCTGGAATTGTTGTTCGACTTTTGAACAGTTGAATTGAAGTTATAGTCCCAACCGGTGCTCGGTGCAATAGTGCTAGGATTCAAAGCGCATCCTCGGACGATAACGTGGCTCTGGTTCCGCCCCGGCTTCGGTAGAGGCAGACTCGACAGGGTGGGGCGTCGTTGGAGGTTCGTCCGGGGTTTCCGGCTCCGGTTTACTGTCGGCGCCGGCAAGAGCAGTCTGTTCTGAGTCAGGAGCGACAACGTCCGGGGAATCGGTCTGGTTCTCGATCCGAGCCTTGTCCTGTTCTTCGCCGCGGGCCTTTTTTTCCATAAGCCCCTGACCCACTTTGTACAGGGTGTTCACGCTTTTCGTGGCAAAAGCAGCATCCGTGTAATCTTCGTCGTAGTCATTGAGGCCATCCAGCACCGCCAGTACGGGGTTGCTTTTCCAGAGCGCGCGCAGGGCCTTACGGCGTAACAGTTCAGGAATCTCCTTTCGCATGAATCCTGTAACGTCCGCGCCCAACTCGATGGTAGCCGGATCTGGCAGGCCGTACTTCTCCAGCACTTCATGTTCCGGCAAGGTTTCATTAACGGCGAGTTCGCACACGGCGGGTTCCCGCTCTTCGGGTGAGGATTCGGACCCGATACCCGGAGGAGGGGTTGGCCGGGCCTGTTTGCGAACCTCGGTTTTCCTGCGTGACCAACGCTGTAGACGTGACTCAGCCATCACCGCACCCTTGGTTTCTTGATGTTCGAAGGTGCTCGGTAGACGTCGCTCTCCTGACGAATCCGCGGATCGCCCTTGCCGTCCTCGACAGCGTCAACGCGGACCTCGTCACGACGGCGTTTCTTGAAAGGCTCTTCGATGTAGTGCATGTCGATAAACTCCTTGATCCAGGCCGCCAGGGACTCGGGAACCGGAACCGGCTCGACGATGCTCTCGCCACTGTCCAGAGAATCCAGCGCCTCATGAGCACTGGCGGTAATGGCACTGACCACCCACCCTGACGGAGACTGACCGGCCTGATCCTTATCCATTACGACCCAGACGGAGGGTACGGTCATATTAAGGGATACGAGGTAACCTTCTGCATCGGCGCGGAATAATTCCATGGTCACGGTGCCCGCGTGGTAATCGACCACATCGCCCTCGCGGACCATTTCCTTCCAGAATGCCTCCGGGGCTCCCGGTATAACGGCCACAGGCTTCCAGATATTCTTCGCCCACCGGGTAACGCCGGGCGAGCGGCGAACGACGGCACCAACCTGCAACTCCCGTTTCCAATGCTCTGTGCGACTGCTCATGGCGACTCTCTTTTTGTTATAGCTTAAAGCTAGCAGGACCCGAACGATTATCCAATTGTCTAAAAGTAAATGGCTGTGGCATGCTCGGAAAGCAAAGTTGATACGTATTATGTATACGTCCAACAAGAACGAAAAGAGTCAAATTCCTGATGACGACGCCCAAGACCCTACTGTTATGCACTTGTGATAAATCACAGACCTTAGATTCCGGGGCACTGCAGACGGCCGCGGCAGCCGGGCAGGTGATCGTGGTGGATCAGCTGTGCGGTAAGGATATGAAGACTGCTGCCGAGCACCTGGGTGGCAGTGGCGATGTGCTCATTGCCTGTGGTCAGCAGGCGGCCCTGTTCGAACGTTTGGGCGAGGACATCCGGGCTGAAATCCAGCACTCCGCGCCCCTGAGTACCATCGATATCCGGGATCGAGCGGGCTGGAGTGCGCCGAACGCAAACCCGAAGCGACTGCATGCCAAGCAGGCAGCCCTCATGGCCGCCGCCCAGTTGCCTGCACCCACGGCACCCGTGAAAACCATTCGCTCCAGCGGCGTGTGCTGCATTGTCGGCCCCACCGAGAAGGCCATCCGGATGGCCGGACTGGTTCAGGACGAGCTGGGCGTTACCTGCATCGTCACTGATTCCGGGCCAATACAACTGCCCTCTGCCGGTTACGACGTGGCCAGGGGAAAATTGACGGCCGCCTATGGTGCGTTGGGCAATTTCAAGCTGGAATTTGTCCAGCTGCAAATGCTGAACCCCGCTGGTCGTGGCGAGCTCGGTTACGACGAGATCAGGGCCACCGCCCGCAGTGAATGCGACGTGTTTATCGATCTGCGTGGTGTCGGGCCGGCGTTTCCCAGTCATCAGAAGCGCAACGGTTACTTCTGGGCTGACCCGGCCAAAACCGGAGAGTTGGAGCGCATCGCTTTGACGGCGAGGGAGCGGGTCGGTGAGTTCGAGAAGACCGTATATTTCCGGTTGGAAGAATCCCTCTGTGCGCATTCCCGGGCAAACCAGACCGGTTGCACACGCTGCCTGGACGTTTGCCCCACCGAAGCCATTTTCTCTGCCGGCGATCATATACAGATCGATTCGGATATCTGCGCCGGCTGCGGGTCCTGTGCGGCGGTCTGTCCGACGTCAGCCGTGACCATGAACGAGACCTCTTTCGAAGCCATCACACGAAACCTGGAGGTCATGGCCCGGGTCTATCGCGAGTATGCGAATGAAGCCCCGCGACTGGTCTTTCACACGTCAGGCGCCGGGGCTGATGCCATTGCCTGCCTGGCCCGATATGACGATGGGCTGGCGGACGATCTGATTCCGCTGGGGCTGGAGCATGTGGACCGGATCGGCCATGCCGAGATCATGGCAGCATTCGGAGCCGGCTACGCGGAAATTCTCATCCTGGCGGACAATGAGATCGACCGCCGGGCAGTCACTGCAGAAGTCGAGTTGGCTCAAGCCATGCTCAAGGGCACCCGGAACTCCCCCAGCCGGGTCCGGGTTATCGAGGCTATCGAACTGTGCGCCGCCGGCGACAATGCCGGGCGGGTGAGTGAACCGGTTCTGCTGGTGGGCGGCCGCCGCGACATCACGCGGGTCACCGCCACTGCGATGGCGGACCGCATCGAGGCGCCGATTCCACTGCCAACTGGCGCACCTTACGGCGCGATCGAGATCGATTCCGACAAATGCACACTCTGTCTGGCCTGCGTATCGCTGTGTCCCACCGGTGCCCTCGGCGACCATCCGGACCGGCCGGAGGTTCAGTTCACGGAAAACGCCTGCGTCCAATGCGGCATCTGCCAGAGTACCTGCCCCGAAACGGCTATCACCCTGAAGCCCCGGCTGGATCTGTCGAAAGACGCGCTGAGTGCCCGGGCACTGCATGGCGAGGAACCGTTCGAATGCATCCGGTGTGGCAAGCCGTTTGGTGTCGCCAGCACCATTAACCGGATCGTTGAAAAGCTGGAGAACCAGCACTGGATGTACACCAAATCTGATAATGTCCAGCTGATCAGGATGTGTGACGACTGTCGGGTAAAAGCCCAGTACCACGGGGATAACGCGCCCATGGCGGGGGGCGAGCGTCCGCGGGTCCGCACCAGTGACGACTATCGGGACAACTGAAAACCGGACAGGATGCAACATGGTTCAATACACCGAAGTAGGAAAAGACAACCTGATTGGTACCGACGCACCCCGGCCACAGGACAAGAACCCGAAGGGCGTTGACCGCATTATTGCCATTGCCTCGGGCAAGGGTGGCGTGGGCAAGTCCACAGTGGCGTCGAATCTGGCGGTCTCTCTCGCCTCGAAAGGCCTGAAAACGGGCCTGTTGGATGCGGATGTCTACGGCCCCAGCCAGCCTCGTATGCTGGGTGTTTCAGGTCGCCCGTCCAGCCCCGACGGCCATACCATCCTGCCGCTGCGTAATCATGGCGTGACCCTGATGTCCCTGGGGTTGATGGCCCCGGATGACGAAGCGATCGTCTGGCGTGGGCCCATGCTGATGGGTGCTCTGCAACAGATGATGAACCAGGTGGATTGGGGTCGGCTGGACGTGCTGCTGGTGGATCTTCCCCCGGGCACCGGTGACGTACAGATGACCCTCAGTCAAAAATTCTTTGTTGCCGGCGCCATTGTGGTCTCAACGCCCCAGGACATTGCCCTGATGGACGCGCGCAAGGGCATTGACATGTTCAACCGGATGGATGTGCCGCTGTTTGGCCTGATCGAAAACATGGCCTCGTTTGTCTGTGACGGTTGCGGCAAGGAGCACTATCCGTTCGGACACGGCGGCGCCCGTACTGAGGCAGAAAAACTCGGTGCACCCTTCCTCGGTGAGATCCCGCTGGACCTGGATATCCGGGTCGGGTCGGACGGCGGGGTCCCGATCGTGGTCTCGAAGCCGGATAGCCCGCAGGCGAGGGCCTTCCAGTGCATTGCCGATGAAATTATCGCCTCTGACCTCTACGCCCGGGCTATCCGATGATTCAGTCACCCCAGTTTCCGCCGTTGCTCACGGGCGAAGTGGTGCCCAGACACACGGATCCCTTTGACAAGGCTGTCAGCCGGGCCATCGCCGGGGTCGACTCAGGCACGATTTTTTACTCCGGGGCAGTCGACACCCTGCATGCAGCCCTGGTGCTGGCGCCGGAAACGCCTCTGGAAGAGGCGATACAGGCGGTTTATGTGGCCCAGATTGGCCTGGCCGAGAGTCTGGGCGCACTGGCCCCGCCGGAAGTGCCCGTGCATTTTCAGTGGCCCGATCGCATCAAGGTCAATGGCGCGGTCTGTGGCAGCGTCCGCTTTGCCGCGGATGTGTCAGATCCCAAGGCCCATCCCAACTGGCTGGTCATCGGCATTGATGTACCCTTTACCCATACGAGCGGCGAGCCGGGCGCAAACCCGAATGAAACCTGCCTGCATGAGGAGGGCTGCGTCGAGATTACTCCCATGGCACTGCTGGAAAGCTGGTCCAAACACACCCTGTTGTGGCTGACCTATTTCATGGACAGCGGCTTCGAGCGGGTACACAACGAGTGGCGGCCACGCTGTGACACCCTGGGTAAAATGATTGACTATCCGAAGCCCGGGCTCTTTGTCGGGCTGGATGAAAAAGGCCGGATGCTGTTGCGCGAGGGTGTCATGACCGAGACTGTGAGTCTGATTGAATTTGCGGAGCACGTATGAAACTGGCACGAACCCTGCGACTGGATGTATCCGATGACAATGTGTTTGAAAAGCCGGCCCCGAGCGGGGAATGGGCCATCCCGGGCGGGTTCGAATTTTCCAACTGGACCGAAGCGGAGTTGAAGGGCAAGGCCCGTCAGGCCTTCAGCAACGGTTGGTACAGCATAGAGTCCGGTGGCCGCGCCAGTTTTGTGGGCGTCTGTGACATCACTGAAGCCGAGCTGGAACAGCTGCGCCGGACCCTGGCGCAAACCTTTGTCGAGCACTACGGCGCGCCGGATATCGATGCGGCCTGGCCCGTCGCCTGCGAAGAAATCGATCAGATGCGCAGCATGTGTGAGGATTTCGAGGACAACACCCTGCTGATGGTCAGCCGCAGCCTGACCGGGCTGGGTGTTGAGGAAACCTACCGTTCCCGGGCCCCGCAGGATGCCTCGCTGGAAGCCTTCGCCGTGCACGGCAGCTACGAGTGATTACAGCCCGAAGCTGCCATAGGGAATGAACCGCACGGGGGTTCCCGGCTCTATCTGCTGTGCACCCTCGTCCAGATCCACCAGACCCTCGGACCAGGCCAGACCGGTGACCCGGCCGGATCCTTCCGAGCCGAAAACCTCGACTTTTCCATCGCGGACCCGGGCGCGCAACATCTCGCTGCGCCCCGGCTTCTTGTTCTTGGAAAAGTTGGCTGGGACAAGATAGCCCCGGGGTTCGAACCATTCACCCCCTGCCAGTAGCGCCATTGCCGGTGCGCCAAAGCGCAGCGCGCAGACCCAGGCGGCAACCGGGTTGCCTGGCAAACCCACCACGGGCGTGCCTTTGAACATGGCCAGCGCCAGCGGGCGTCCCGGCTTGATCGCAATACGCCAGTTGCTGATCTCGCCATGGGCTTTCAGGGTTTTCGACACGTGATCCTCGTCCCCTGCGGAAACACCGCCACTGGTCAGGATCAGATCGCATTGTTCAGCGCCACGCTCCAACGCTGCCTTGACATCTTCGGCCCGGTCCAGCGCATGGCCCAGGTCGACCAGCTCGTAGCCCAGCTGCGTGACCAGGGCGCTCAGCATCGGGCGGTTGGCATCATAAATCTGCCAGTCGGTGACAGGGGAGCCGACGGGTTTCACTTCGTCACCCGTGGACAGGACGCCGACACGAAGCCGCTGATAGACATCGACCGATTCGACACCGACACTGGCGAGCACCGAGATTTGGGTAGGCGTCAGGCGGGTTCCCGCCGTGAGGATCCGGTCTTGGGCCTCGATGTCCTCGCCGGCTTTACGTCGATTGGCTCCCGCCTTTAACGTGCCGTTGAGATGGAGCTGGCCATCGATGACCTCGCAATCCTCTTCCAGCACCACCGTGTCCGTGCCAGCCGGCATCACCGCGCCGGTCAGGATCCGGATCGCGTGGCCCTCGGGAACCTGCTGCGTGTAAGGTTCACCGGCGGCGCTGCGGCCGTCAACCAGCGGCATGGTGCAGGGCACCTCGGTCAAGGGTCCCGCAAACGCATAGCCATCGACCGCAGAATTGCTGCTGGGAGGATGGGCGCGAGGCGCATGGACATCGCTGGCCAGTATCCGGCCATTGAGCTGTGACAGCGGGACAGCACGATCCACGCCCGCCACGGGATGCAAGCGTGAACGTAATCGCTCCAGGGCCTCGTCCACTGGCGTCCAGTTCACCCCGGGGGGCAGGGCAAAACAGTCGTTACGAAGCTGGTTCATGGTTTTTCCGTCCGTGACTCTCCCGGGCTCAGAATGAAATCCACAATTCCGGACACATCGTTCAGATCAAAGCAGGGGCCCGCAAAATCAGGAGTATAGTCCGCCGCTACGGCAATGATGCTGGCGTCTTCCCGGTAAAGGGGGGAATGGGAAGACGCCTGCCGGTGCACTTCAATCCTGGGGTGTGCGTGGGTCTTGAACCCCTCGACCACCACCCAGTCGCAGGGACCCAATCGGGCCAGCAGTTCGTCCAGCGTCGGCTCCCTGGCTCCCCGGAGTTCGTGCATGATGGCAAAGCGTTGACCACCGGCCAGGATGACTTCCCGGGCACCGGCGTCACGGTGCTTGTAGCTGTCGGTTCCGGGCTGGTCCACATCCACCATGTGATGGGCGTGCTTGATCGAGTTGACGGTTAACCCCCTGCTGGATAATTCACGAATCAATGCGCTGGCCAGCGTGGTTTTTCCTGAATTTTTCCAGCCTACGATGCCTATAACGTTCACTTCAGATGCTGCTCCGCCCAGGCCAGATCTTCCGGCGTGTTGATGTTGAAAAAGTCACCTTCATCAAAAATCACCAGCGTTTCACCCCGGGCTTGTGTCCACTGGCGGATCTTGCGCACACCGTCATTCAGGGCGGCTCTCAGGTCATGCCGCAACGCAACCTGCCAACGGCCAAAGGTCGGTTGTGGTACCCGGCCACGTTCCGGATCCGGTGTCGCCGCCAGGACCACCGGAGTATCGTATTCGGACAATCGTTCGGCCAGATCCAGAGGGAATGAGGGGGTATCGGCGGCGACACTGATCAGCCAGTCATGGCCCTGCCCGGCAGCCCAGTCCATGCCCGCCAGCACGCCAGCCAAAGGGCCCGCATGGCCGGGGACCGAGTCGGCGACCACGGGCAACTCCAGATCCTCGAAACGGCTCAGGTCCCCGTTGGCATTCAACACCACGGCGTCCACCTGCGGCGTGATCCGATCGATGACACGCTGGATCAGGGACCGATCGCCCAACATCAACCGGCCTTTATCACCACCGCCCATGCGGTTTGCCTGGCCGCCGGCCAGAATGACGGCGCACTCAGTCATGCTCTGCCCCTTTCCGGCGCATTTTCTTGTCTTCATCGGGAACCTGCGACAGGTCCTGATCGAACACCAGACGGTGCTGGCCGCTGAGGCAGGTGAATTTCTTGCCTCGCATCCGCCCGATCAGCGTCAATCCGACCTGCCGGGCAATATCGACGCCCCAGGCGGTAAAACCGGATCGGCTGATCAGGGTCGGGATCCCCATCAGGGAGGTCTTGATCACCATTTCGGAGGTCAAACGGCCGGTGGTGTAGAGGACTTTGTCGGCCGCAGAAATGTTGTTCTGGTGCATCCAGCCTGCAATTTTGTCGACGGCGTTGTGGCGCCCGACATCTTCCATATAGGCCAGGATTTCCCGACCCTGGCAAAGGGCTGTGCCATGAATGGCGCCGGTTTCCATATACAGGCTGGGCGTGTGGTTGATCTGGTAGGAGAGATCGTAGAAGGTGCTGGTGTGCACCGGAGTATCCGGCAGTGATAACCCTTCAAGTCCCGCCATCATGTCACCGAAGGCCGTCCCCACTGCGCAGCCGGAGGTCCGGGTTTTCTTTTCCAGCTTGTCCTCGACATCGGTCACACCAGCAGTACGAACCACAGCGACTTCCAGCTCTTCGTCGTAGTCGATCCTGGTGACCTGATCAGTCTCCTTCAGCATGCCCTGATTCAGAAGAAAGCCCAGTGCCAGGTACTCCGGGTGATCGCCGATGGTCATGGCGGTGACGATTTCCTGGCTGTTCAGGTAGATGGTCAGGGGGCGCTCTTCGATCACACTGATCGATTTATCCTGACCGGTTTCATCAACCCCCTCTACTGCGCGGGACAGCCGGGGGTGTTTAGGATCGGGAAGTATGGGTTCAATCGTCATTTTTTACAGCCGTTTTATGGACGCCGCAGAGGAATATTTACGATCATTGTCAGAGATTAGCCTATTTGCCAGTCGGGAAAAACAGCTGCTTACTACCAACAAAAAACCCCAGCATTGCTGAGGTTTTTGCTGCCTGGAGAAAGCAAGGGCCAGTTCCGGGCCTCTTACTTCAGAAGACCTACTTCGCGTTGGGGAAGAACAACTGTTGTCCATCCACCCTGAAGTCGGCAATCGCTTGTTGGCCATCCCCGGAGATCAGCCAGTTGTGCCACTGCCTGGCCAGATCGTGCTTGAGGTGCGGATGCTTCTCTTCGGAGAGCAACAGGCTACCGTACTGGTTGAACATGGCCTTGTCGCCGGAAAACAGCAGTTTCAGGTTCTGAGGGTTTTCAAATGCCACCCAGGTGGCGCGATCCGACATCACGTAGGCATCCATGGCGGCGGCGGTGTTGAGCGTTTGTCCCATGCCGCTGCCAAGTTCGCGGTACCAGTCGCCGTCCGGTTCGATTCCCGCGCTTTTCCAGAGACGCAACTCGGCACGATTGGTGCCGCTGTCATCACCCCGTGAAGCGAACGGTGCCTCGGCTTTGGCGATCGCCTCGAATGCCTCGGCGGCACTTTGCGCTTCACTGCTATTCGCCGGATCATCAGCGGGGCCGATCAATACGAAGTCGTTGTACATGACATCGGCCCGCTCGGTGGCGTAGCCGTTTTCGACAAAGCGCTTCTCGCCTGCAGTGTCGTGCACCAGAAGGCTGTCGGCGTCACCCCGGCGGGCGATTTCAAAGGCCTGCCCGGTACCCACGGCCACCACCCGCACTTCAATGCCGGTGGCGTCTTCGAACTTCGGTAAAATGGAGTCGAACAGCCCCGAGTTCTCGGTCGAGGTTGTCGAGGCCAGGGTGATGTAGTTTTCGGCGTAAGCGCTGAACGCCAGGGCCATGGTGGTCACGCCTGCAAGTACCAGGTTTAACGTCTTTTTCATCTTGTATTCTCCTTTCGTGGGGTAAGTGCATCTTTTGGGGCAACTACCTGGCAAAGCCGTAAGACCCGGACTACTCAACCAGCTCTCCGGCAACAAACACCTGCGCCTCCCGCGAGACGGGCGCGTCAAAAAACGCTTCAGCAGGGGTGTGTTCGCGAACCTTTCCACCAGAGAGAAACAGTACATCCCCGGCAAGACGCCTGGCCTGATGGATATCGTGGCTGGTCATCACGATGCGCGTTCCGCGCTGATGAAACTCCCGCACCGCGGCCTCTACGGCCTTGATCGCCGCCGGGTCGAGTGCTGAAGTGGGCTCATCCAGGAACAGCACCTGGGGAGAAAGCACCCAGGCGCGCGCCAGTGCCAGCCGCTGCTGCTGGCCGCCGGAAAGCACGCGCGCCGGTGTATTGGCGCAGGTGGTCAGGCCAAAACGCTCAAGCGCGTCAAACGCTAACTTCGAACGCTCCCTGCGCGGGATGTTATTCACCGCCAGTGCGTGAATGAGGTTGGCCACGGCCGAACGGCGCAAAAGCACCGGTTGCTGGAACACCATCGCCTGGCGGGGGCGGATTTCACCTGACCACGCCACCCTTCCTTGAGTGGGTAGGATCAAACCGTGAGCCAGCCGCAGCAAAAGACTCTTGCCCGCCCCGTTGGGGCCCATTACCAGGGTCGGGCCGGTGCCTTCCAGGGTGAATGAGCACGGTCCCAGCAGAACCTTATTCTCGTGGCTGTAGGCGACGCCATCAAAGCACAGTGCCGGTGGCGGGAAAAGGGCAGACGAGGCGAGGAGTGGAGCGTTCAACGAGGTCATCCTGTCCTCCTTCTGGTCAGTTCACCCACCATATAGGCGCCAGCGTTAACCAGCATGACCAATGTCAGCAGCACAATGCCCAACCCCAGCGCCAGGGGCAGATTGCCCTTGCCGGTTTCCAGCACAATGGCTGTCGTCATAACCCGGGTAACACCCTCAATATTGCCGCCCACCATCATCACCGCGCCCACTTCGGCACTGGCGCGACCAAACCCGGCAAGCAGAACGGTCAATAGCGCAAAACGGGCGTCCCACAACAGGGTGGGCATCATCCGCCCGCGTGACATACCCAGTGAAATAAACTGTTCGCGGTACTCTCCCAGCAGTTCTTCTACCTTCTGGCGCGAGAGCGCGGCCAGAATCGGCAATACCAGCACCACCTGCGCAATGATCATGGCACCCGGTGTAAACAGAAGCCCCCATTCACCCAGCGGCCCGGCACGCGAAAGCAGCAGATACACTGTGAGTCCGGCCACCACCGGAGGCAACCCCATCAGGGCATTGAGCACGACAATCACCCCGCCGCGTGCGGGAAAGCGCCACAGCGCCACCGCCGCACCGAGGGGAAACCCCAGCACCGCTGCGATCAGTACCGCGAGAAGCGAAACCTGCAGTGAAAGGGCCACGATCTGAAACAGCGAAGCGTCGAGGTTTAACAGTAGCGACAGCGCGACATAGAACGCATTATTTTCCACAGCTGCGTCTCCTTTATGTTGAGCATCGTGGCGTTTATGACTATGCTTTGCACAGGCTGTTGAAAAATATGCAGCTAAAAACAGCCTTATGCTTTTTCGGACTGCAGGAGAGAGCGATGCCCCTTCCCGCCTACCTCACCACGGCCGAAGCCGCCGAGTATCTGCGTCTGAAGGAGCGTAAAGTCTACGATCTGGTCAGACAGGGCGTGATTCCCTGTGTGCGGGTGACAGGAAAGCTTTTGTTTCCGCGTCAGCGTATCGATCTGTGGTTGATGAACCATCTGGAGGGTGACGATGCCGTCAGCGCCCCTATACCGCCGGTTCTGGCGGGCAGTCAGGATCCGCTGCTGGAATGGGCAGTGAAGGAAAGCAGTGCTGAGCTGGCTTTGTTGTGCCAGGGAAGTGGCGATGGCGTACAAAGGTTGGTCGATGGGCGGGCGATGCTCGCTGGCATGCATATCTGGCACGCCGAAAGTCAGCGTTACAATGACCCTGCCATGCTGGGGTTGAGCGGAATGCGTGATCTGGTGCTGATCCGGTGGGCAAAGCGCCAGCAGGGGCTTCTTCTGGCCGCCGATAACCCTCATCGGCTTGCCCGGCTCGAGGATATCACCCGCCCCGGCATACGGATTGCGCATCGCCAGCCTGATGCCGGAGTCAGCCATTTGCTGCAGAGCTTGCTCGCTCGCCACCGCATAGGTGTCGGGCAGCTTACCTGGGCCGCTCACCCGTCGCTCAGCGAGGACGATCTTGCTTTGGCTATTAGCCAGGGCGAAGCGGATGTGGGCGTGGGAATTGAAGCTGCGGCGCGGCGCCAGGGGCTGGCATTTATTCCTCTTCAGCAGGAGTATTTTGATCTGGCCATGCGCCGGCGTCATTACTTTGAGCCGGCCATGCAGCGCCTGCTGGCGTTTGCCGGCAGCGGGCGCTTTGTTCAGCGCGCCGAGGCGCTGGGTGGTTATGACATCAGCGAACTGGGACGGGTGGTGTATAACGCCTGATCAGTGCTAATAATAAGAGATGGGTGAATCAGGAGCCGGCATGCCTTCAGCCCGAAAAGATCTGGTAAATGAGGTCAGTGGAGCGCTGGGTGATATAGGCACCCTGCTGCCGCTGAGCCTTGGGGCTATTGGCGTGGCAGGATTGGCCCCGGTGCCCGTGCTGCTGGGCTTTGCGGTATTCTACATTGTAACGGGGCTGTATTATCGTCTACCGGTACCAGTGCAGCCCATGAAGGCGGTTGCAGCATTACTGCTTACCACCCAAGTGACATCCGGGAGCCTGGTCGCCAGTGGGGCTCTGATCGGGGCGATATTGTTGCTGCTGGGTTCCACCGGATGGATTAACCGGGTGGCCCGTCTGGTCCCCGGATCGGTGTTGAGTGGCCTTCAGCTGGGGCTGGGATTGTTACTGGCCTACATGAGTCTGGGTCTGATGGCCACATCCTGGCCGCTGGGTGTGGCCACTTTGGCGCTACTGGTCTTTACTTTGAAAATGTTGCCGAACTGGCCAGCGGCGCTGATAGGACTCGGGGGGGCTGTGGCAGTCGGTGCAGTGCTGGAGGCGCCGGGACTCACGCTTACTGTCGCCGATTCGGTTGCGTTCAGATTGCCTGAGTTTCCGGGCATGGACGAATGGCAGCAAGCCTTTTCCGTGTTGGTGTTACCCCAGTTGGCCCTCACGATAACCAATGCCATCGTATTGACCTCTTTGGTGGTTGGGGACTATTTCGGTGACCAATCCCATCGCGTGTCGCCAGCCCGGTTGTCGGTGAGCTCCGGCCTGGCTAACCTGTTTCTGGTGCCTCTCGGTGCCTTACCGATGTGTCACGGAGCGGGTGGCGTGGCAGCGCATTATCGCTTCGGCGCCCGGACCGGCCTGGCTCCCGTTCTTTTGGGGACGAGCTTGCTCCTGGTCGCTTTCATACCGGGCGGCCTCTCAGTCATTGCGGCAATTCCAACTGCCGGCCTTGGCGCCTTGTTGCTGGTCGCCGCCGTGGAGCTGGCTGCGTCGAAACGTCTCTGGACAGCCAAACCGTCGTGTTGGCCTGCTATCGCAATAACCGCACTGGTTACTGTCTGGGCAGATCCGTTTTTCGGGCTTTTGGCCGGGGTCGCTTCAGAAGCTGTTCGCCCGCGGTCCAAACCCGTTGCCA
>JAXHVJ010000037.1:0-3842 GCA_034189235.1 Pseudomonadota bacterium | reverse complement strand
CCACGAGCACCAGGGTAAAGTCCGATCAAACCTCTACCCCAAAAAGTCCGAAATAACAGGCCTCAGGCAATTCCCAGGCGACGGGCAATAGCCACGGCCTGTGTCCGGTTGCTGGCATTGAGCTTCGAATTGATGTTTCGCAGATGAGTTCGCACGGTACTGTCGGAGACAAACAGCTCCTCCGCCATGGCGCTGTTGGAATAACCCTCAGACAATAGCTGGAGCACCCGGGTTTCTTTGGGGGTGAGAGGGTTACGTTGAGTACTTTCCGGCTCAGCAGCAGGGGCCTGCTGCCGGATTTCCGGACCGAAGGCATCCAGCAGTGACTGAATATAGCCGGCCAGAATCGGGTCCGTGGGTTCCCCTTGCTCCTTGAGGCTCCGGGAGTACAGCAGCACCAGATTGCCGGCTGCCGAACCTTCATCCACGATCAGTCGCAGACAGCCTTCCGACGACGCCACGCGCAAAACGTCTGTCATGATTTCCAGTGCTTCGCGCAAGCGGGTGCCTCGATGCAGGGCGATGGCCTTGAGCAGTTTCAGCTTCAGGGCCCGGCGGAAGCGCTGTTCGTCGTTAGCATATTTCAGTTCCTGATCCAGCTCAGTCAGGGCCCTGGCCGGATTACCAGTGGTGATCTCCATGCGGATTTCTGCCAGTTCCCGGTATTCCAGGTCATTGGCCGGCAAGCGCAACGTCCGGACCCGTTGCCAGAGATCGGTGTCACCGGCCCGGTCGAGTTCCTGACGGGCGGCTTCGTATCGTCGTTGCAGTAACAGTAACCGGGAGCGCTCAAGGCGTGTTGTCGCTACCACACGGCTCAGGTTGCGGATATGGCCCAGGTGTTCCAGTTCGGTCAGGATTCGGAATGCCTGATCGATTTCGCCCTTGGAGAAGGCAATCCGGGTCAGCATGATGTCACTCAGCAGCATATGATCTGGCAGGCCCACATCCCGGGCCAGGGGGCCGTAAACGTGGAGCAATCGGGCAGCCAGGTCCAGCTGGTTCTGTTCATAGATGGCACTGGCGTGGAGCACGCCAGCCCAGGCGTTGCCGTTGGCCTGGCTGAAGGAGGAGGCCTGGCGGGTGGCACCCACGGCCAGCCGGAAGCGGGCGGCGGCCTGGCGCTGGCGGCCTTCCTGCATGTCGATGATCCCTTCCACGGTTTCCGAATACATCACATTGAACCAACTGGCGTAGGTGCCCTGGGCAACCCGGGCACCGTCCAGGAGTTGGCGGGCCTTGTTGTAAAGCCCCATCACCGAATAGCTGCTCGCCATGGAGTTGATCAGGGCCATGTCGGCAAAGGGCTGACAGGTAGGCAGTTCCGGCAGGCCGCGCTCGCCGATGTCGACGGCCTCCTCCTGGCGGTCCATCATGGAAAGTGTCAGCGGTCGTATGGCCAGCACATGGGGACGGATCCGCGGGTTGGTGGCCTGCTCCAGCCCGGTTTCCTCGAGCATCTCCAGAGCCTCGTTGGGGCCGCGGGTGAAGCACAGAGCCCATACCCGGGTCATCTGCAGTTCTTCGTCCTGTTCGAGTTGCTCCGGCGGGATGTTGCTGAACCACTTCGACAGCAGTCGCATCCGGCCCTGGGAGAGCAGGTTGGCGGCATGGACTCGCAGCAGCCCCAGGGCCCGGACATAATCGCCGCCTTCCAGGGCATGGTCAATCGCCGGTACCGGCCGGTTCTGATCCTCGTACCACCGGGACGCTGCATGGTGCAGGCCCGGGATCTCGCCCGGGTGTTCGGCACTCAACCGGGCCTTGAGGAATTCCGCAAACAGGCTGTGGTAACGGTAGGTGTTCTCGTCATTGTCCAGTGGGGTCAGGAAGGTATTGGTGCTTGCCAGGTGAGACAGCATGGCTCCGGCGTCGGTATCTGGCAGCAACGCCCGGCAGATGGAGGTGTTCAGGTGTCGCAGAATACTGGTGCGCAGCAGGAAGTCCCGCACTGGCTGTGGTTGCAGGGCGAGCACGTCGTGGGCCAGATAGTCGGAAATGGTCTGGGTGGCGCCTGAGAAGCGTACGATAAACGCCTCCGGAGAATCGTGGTTTTCCAATGCGAGAGAAGCCAGCCACAGAGCGGTCACCCATCCTTCAGTGCGGTCATGGATACGGAGCAGGTCTTCCTGGGTCAGCGCCAGCTGTCGCCTGGAAATCAGAAAATCGGTGGTTTCCTCGACCGTGAACCGTAACTGACGGGCATCGATCTCCAGTAAATGACCTTGGGCCCGCAGCCGCCCGAGGCCAAGTTCCGTCGAATTGCGGGTGCCGATGATGAATTGGCCACGCCTTGGCATGTGCTCAACAATCTCGCGTATCAGACCCAGTACCGCAGAATCCTGTACGCGTTCAAAGTCATCCAGGAAGAGGGCAAAAGCAGACCGGTGCTCTGATAGTCGCGCCACAATATTCTGCGCGGCGTCACCTGTTGAGGCGAAGGTTCGATCTTCGGGGGAGTCAGCTTCCTTGCCATCTTCTGTCAGTCGCGAGACCGCTGCATTGAGGTAACAGAGGAAACGGGATAAGTCATTATCGGCATCATCCAGGGTCAACCAGGCGGTGACCATGCCCTGGTCTTCCATGCTGGCCATGCACTGACTCATTACGGTGGTTTTGCCAAATCCGGCAGGCGCACGTAACAGCACCAGGCGTGCGGCAGAGGCGCTGAGTATTTTGTTCACCACATCGGCACGGGGCACCTGTGCCGCCCGTGATGTAGGCGGATTGAGCTTGCTGATCATCATGACGCGACTGGGGGAAGCGACTACCATCGGCTATTTGTCCTTATTCCGGTCGTGGCCGCACCCTGTTGTTCGGGGAATGTTGATGCGTACCACAACCCCGACAGTCTATGCTGACTGACGAGTAACTCGCAAGTATTATCCGGTTGTAATAAATTCTTGAAAATCAATACTATGGCACCAAGATAAGGCGACCGGAGTGGCAGTTCGTTGTTTTCGACGCGCCAGAACACGAAATCAAGCGTACCCCAGGGATGGCCGTCGCTCGGGCTGGCACTCCAAAGACCTTGCCGGGCTTGTGTTGAACGACCTGGCGGGCCGTGTTGACGCAGACCCGCACCGGTTTAAAGACTTCAACGAGGCATGCCATGCAGGCAGGTGAGCAGCCACCAACATCGCTTGCAACTCGGTATTTATGAAAAAGGGATTGCAACATCTGGCGTTTGAGCGGGTAGACTGAGAGCTGAAAGCATCCGGGCGCCAAGATAATCTGCAATAACCGGTTTACCGGCCACCAGGACCAGCGGGGGATTCCCATGAGAAGTAAGGCTATCACTGTTTCCGAGGCCGTCGACACCCGCATGTCAGTACGCGCCTTCACTGACCAACCCGTAGACGGCTCCGTCATCCGGCGGGTACTGGAGAAAGCCGCGCGTTCACCCTCGGGCGGAAACCTGCAGCCCTGGCAACTGTATGTCGTCGGTGGCGAAGACCTCAAGGCGTTGAAGAGCATCATGGCCACTCGGGTGAAAGAGGCGCCTACCGGGGAGGACCCCGAATACAGTGTCTATCCACCAGGACTGAAATCACCCTATCGGGACTATCGCTTCCAGGTTGGCGAAGACATGTACGGTTTGCTGGGCATCCCCCGGGAAGACAAAGCGGCAAGAATGGATTGGTTTGCCCGCAATTACCAGTTCTTCGGCGCTCCGCTGGCTCTGTTTTGCTACCTGGACCGTCAGATGGGGCCGCCCCAGTGGTCCGATCTGGGCATGTTCCTGCAGACGGTGATGCTACTGCTTCGTGAGGAAGGCCTGGACTCCTGCGCTCAGGAGTGCTGGAGCCTCTATCACAAGACGCTCAGGGATTTCCTCGATT
>JAXHVJ010000036.1:0-27017 GCA_034189235.1 Pseudomonadota bacterium | reverse complement strand
CGCCAGGGATGGCGCGACCGAGCCCTACAGGGACGTATTTACGGGCGTTTTTCGGCAAGGGGCTCCATCCGCGGCCCTATCCAGAACTGAGGTTATTTGCGGCTGTAATAGAGCACCAGACGGTCGCCAACCATCTGGAGTACTTGTACAAAAATCACCAACAAAGCAACGGTAATCACCATCACGTCAGTCTGGAATCGCTGATAACCGAAGCGGATGGCCAGGTCACCCAGACCACCACCACCGATGACGCCGGACATGGCGGCATAGGACACCAGAGTAATGGCGGTAACGGTAATGCCGGCGATGATGCCCGGCAGGGCCTCCGGCAGTAAAGCCCCGAGGATGATCTGGCGCACGTTGGCGCCCATGGCCTGGGTGGCCTCGATGATGCCCCGGTCCACTTCCCGCAGGGAGGTTTCCACCAGCCGTGCGAAGAAGGGCGCGCCCCCGGCCACCAGCGGTGGAATGGCACCGGCGACACCCAGCGAGGTGCCGATCAGCATGACGGTGAACGGAATCATCACGATCAGCAAGATGATGAACGGCACCGAGCGCAGCACGTTGACGACAAACGACAGCACCGCGTAGGCCACCGGCTGCTCCAGCAACTGGCGCTTGCCGGTCAGGAACAGCAGCACTCCGATGGGCAGACCGATCAGCACGCTGAACAGCAGGGACATGCCCACCATCACCAGAGTGTCCCAGCTGGCCCAGCCGATTTCGCTCCAGTCGACGTTACTGAGTAAGGCTTCCATCAGCGCAGCACCTCCACATGGACGTCGGCGGCTTCGAGTTCCTGCATGGCAACATCCAGATCACCACCGACCAGGGACAGGGTCAGCTGGCCGTAAGGAGTATCCTTGATATGGTCGATGCGGCCAGACAGGATGCTGAAATCCACCCCGGATTTGCGAGCCACACTCCCCAGCAGCGGCCGGTAGGTGGACTCGCCCTTGAAGGTCAGGCGCAGGATACGGCCATCGGCTTTCTGCAGATCTTCCTGCAGTTCCCGGTGGTCGATGCTCTCGCTCTCGAACACGAAATCCCGGGTGGTGGCATGCTGCGGGTGCAGGAACACCTCGCTGACCGGTCCCATTTCCACTACCCGGCCGGCGTCCATTACCGCCACCCGGTCGCATACGCGGCGCACCACATCCATCTCGTGCGTGATCAGGACAATGGTCAGACCCAGTTCGCGGTTGATGTCCGCCAGCAGTTTCAGCACCGACTGGGTGGTCTGCGGATCCAGCGCACTGGTGGCCTCGTCGCACAGCAGGATGGTCGGGCGGCAGGCGAGGGCACGGGCAATACCCACCCGCTGCTTCTGGCCGCCGGAGAGCTGGGACGGGTACTTGTTGGCATGGTCGGTCAGGCTGACCCGGGCCAGCAGTTCCTCGACCCGTTCCCGGATCCCGGTTTTCGAGTAGATACCCGCCAGCTTCATCGGGAAGGAGATGTTGTCCGCCACGGTCTTGGACGACAACAGGTTGAAGTGCTGGAAGATCATGCCTACCTTGCGGCGGAATGCCCGCAACCGGGCCGGGTTGTAGCCGGTGATATCCTCGCCGTCGATCAGGATGCGACCACCGGTGGGTGGCTCCAGCAGGTTGATCAGACGCACCAGCGTGGATTTGCCCGCCCCGGAGTGACCGACGATGCCGAACACCTCGCCGGTGTCAATGGTCATATCGGTGGGATGCAGCGCAGGGATCGCCCGGCCGCTCACCTGATACGACTTCTGTACCTGGTCAAATACAATCACAGTCAGCGCCTTGTGGGTACAGCGTTAAAACCGGCGATTATAGCGCAATCCGTGACCAACCCGAATGGGAGTGAATTACAAACCGTGGCCCGGGCATGGGTACATTCCCTTACAACCGCGGCCCAAAAGGCCGGAAAATGGGTGGCAGGGGTAGAGATAGTGAGCGGTAGCCGTTGCCGGCTACCGCGTTATCGGTTTCAGTGCAGTGCGCGCATCTGGCGCGGGTAGAGTGCGGCGCTGACTTCCGGCTCTTCCAGCAGATCCGCCAGCTCGCGATCCACGTCGGTTTCCTCGCCTTCGGCTGGCAACGGCTCGAACAGCGTGCTCAACCAGGCGGTGACAGAAGGCGCCTCTTCCCGTCGGTAATCCGTCGACAGCGCCTTGATCCGGCGGAAGCCGATAATACGCTGGTGGCGTGGATCCCGGATCTGTTCAAAGCCCCGCCAGTACACGTGGTCCCGGGTGTGAAGCTGAACAAACAGGGTGTCGATGGGGTCGCCGGAATCATCGTCCGAGGCGGCTTCGGTTGCTTCGCCTTCTTCGGTTTTCTTCTGGCGAATGGTAGTCCAGGCCGGGTAGAGCACCGCCACGGCATCCGCTTCCACGTGCTCCCGCGCAGCACGGAGAATCAGTCCCCAACGGGCCTTGTCGGCATCGCTTTCAAGGGAGTTAATGGGCAAATCGTAGCTTTGCTCACTGGACAGGACGATTGCCATCATCGGGGCGTCAAGCTCCCCCATGGCCTCGGCCTGTGCTACTGATACCAGTTCGTCGATTGCCACCGGTTGGTTCATAAGACGCTCGCCTCCTCGATGCCATCTGGTGGGTCAGGAAGAAGATGCCTTCCTGACTCACAGCATAGCCTGTTCCACACACAAAGATAAACGTGGAGTTTCGGGAGCCGGATCACAACCCCTCGGAATAGATCTTCCAGGCGCTCATAGTGATTGAACCAGGGCGCACGCTCAATGGCCGCTTCGCAGACATCCCGGGGCGGATATCGCCTCGCCCGATCAGGTCGGCAAGGGCCGTGGCATCAAGTTTCAGATACTCGGATTGCTTCATAATCACATCCGTTTGTTATTGTATTATCTCAATGGTGACGGGTATTACTGACATGAACTGGAAAACCGGAAGCTTACGCCAGCCTGCTCTGTTTTTCATCCTGGCCCTGCAGGCCTTTTCTTTAACCGGAGCTGCATCGCAGGACGAGAGCGAAAACGACGGCTGGACCAGCGTTATCCGCAACTCACCGTACTGGGTCAGCCAGGGGGTCTACCAGAACGTACAGACCATCCGCAGCTGGGTGCTGGCCGAAAATGCCTACTGCTCCGAGTCCGAACGCCACATCCTGTTCGACATGCGCGGCCGGTTCCTGGGCTGGATTGCCAATGGCCCCGACACTGCCAGCACCCAGCAGAAGCTGAACAGCACCCGCCAGTCCCTCCATGAGAGGGGAGAGGTGGATAGCTGGCTGGCGGGCAGCGAGGGGCAGACCGGTTACCCCTTTGCCCTCGCCTGTGACCAGCCACACGTCAATTTGCCCGAGGCCCTCGCCCGTTACCTGGGCACCCTGCCAGCAGACCGTCTCTGGGGCCGCTGGGACGACCTGAGCTTTGCCAGTAATGACCAGCCCGGCACTCTGCATGATGCTCTGCTCTATGTTTACAGCACCCGTCAGCAACAGGGTCGGCTGGACCTGCCAGCCGCCATGCCCGGGTACCTTGCCGGCCAGCTGCTGATCGAGAGCGGCGGCCAGGCCCGGGCGCACTCGGCGGCGAATGCCCGGGGGATACTGCAACTCTCCCAAAGCGCGCTGTCCGATTGCGGCCTCAGGCCCGAAAACTACTGGCACCGGCTGGCACAGATCGACTGCGCCCTGCGCCTGACCAACCAGAATGCCCGGAATTTGCGCCCCGCCTTCGACGCAAGATTCGGGCACCTGCCAGAGGAGAAACAGGACCGTCTGTTCACCCTGCTACTGATCCAGGCCTACCATGGTGGTGCCGCCCGGGTGCAGGCACTGCTTGAAGACGAAACCCTGGCCCGGCCTGCGGCCTATTTCGCCGGGCACCAGGAGCGCTTCACCGCAGGCGACATTGCCTTCGGCATGGTCTTCCACAACCTTGGCCGGGACCGGCTCGGCCTGGCGTCACTGTATTATGTGGCCGATGTACAGCTTGCCACCGAGGCCCTTTGCCGAACCCCCCGACTCAAGGACACGGACTTCTGCCAATGGAACTGACCCTGGTCCCGGAGGCACTGTCGCCGGGGGTTGTCCTGTTCCTGCTCGACGCCGGCCCGGATCTTTTCCGCCAGATTTTCAGCCGGCTCGAGCCCGCAGGAAGGCAGAATCACGCCGAACTCATCGCCGCCCAGCCGGGCGACCGTATCCGAATGACGCACGGAGTCCCTGAACAGGTCCGCCAGCCGACGAAGCAGGTCATCGCCGAGCAAGTGACCACCCTGATCGTTGACCGGCTTGAAGTGATCCAGGTCGATCAGCATCAGCACTGAAGGTTTCTCGTGCCGGGCAGCCTCGCCCAGCAGTTTGACCAGGGTTGCGGTGAAGGCACGGCGATTCAGTAACTGGGTCAGGCTGTCGTGGGTTGCTTCCCAGGACAGCCGCTGTTCTTCCCGGCGGATTTCCCTGCCACCGGCTACCTCAACCGGCGTGGTGCGGGTGCCCAGGTAGCGCTCCTGGATCTGCAGGCCCAGAGTCTGCAGAGGAGCCATCAGGCGCCGGAACCGCCATAAGGCCAAAGGCGCTACAAGCAAAATGACCGCAAACAGAATCCAGACGAAGTTATCGCTCGCACGGGTGATGGGTGCATAAGCCTCGCGTGTTGGCCAGACCGCAACCACAAACCAGGGCACCTGGGCCATTTGCTGAACCGATATGATACTGTCCTGACCGGCACTGCTCTGAGTTTGTACCGTCCCTTCGAAACCTGCCAGGGCCCGGGCCGATTGAACACAGGGGCCGCAATCATCACCGCCGGATGGTTCCGGTAGTTGGAAACGTAGGGCTCGCTGATGACCGGGGTCAGCTGGCTGGCAACCCGAGTGAAATATTCCCGGTGACTGACGTTCAGGCCGGTCTGCTCGTAAGCCTTCGGATATTCCGCCAGAACCTGACCCGCGGTGTCGATGAGGTAAAGACCGTCAAACTCATGCTGCAATGCCGGTTCGTTTCCGCCTGCGCTGACGTCTTTCCCGTAACGACTTGCTCCGGGCCATTTCTTGCCACCGTGGCAAACTCTGGCCCACGATGCAGGCACAGTGTTGCCTGCAGCCCGTAAGGAATCCCGGATAAAATACCTATCTCATTGGTTTTAATGGAATTAAAGAAACTGGCACGAGGCTTGTTAATAACATGGGCGTCCAGGGAAATACCCGGGGACCATCATTCATCAAGTCAAGGAGCAGACCCATGCCAACACCCTGCTATATCAGTATCGAAGGCCAGACCCAGGGCAACATCACCGCCGGCGCATTCACCTCCGATTCTGTCGGTAACATTTACGTGGAAGGCCACGAAGACGAGGTTCTGGTTCAGGAATTCAGCCACGTGGTCACCGTGCCGACCGACCCCCAGTCCGGCCAGCCTTCCGGCCAGCGGGTTCACAAGCCGTTCAAGTTCACCTCCGCCCTGAACAAGGCCACCCCGCTGATGTACAACGCCCTGGCCTCCGGCGAAATGCTGCCGAAGGTCGAGCTGAAGTGGTACCGCACCTCCGTTGAAGGTAAACAGGAACACTTCTTCTCCACTATCCTGGAAGATGCCACCATCATCGACATCAACTGCAACATGCCCCACTGCCAGGATGCCGGAAATGCCGACTTCACCCAGTTGGTGACGGTTTCCCTGTCCTACCGCAAGGTCACCTGGGAGCACACTGTGGCCGGGACGTCCGGTGCCGACGACTGGCGTTCGCCGATCGAGGCCTGAGACCAACGGTCCGATCGAGGAAAACGGCTGGCCCCTGGGCCAGCCGTTTCATTTGTGCTGCCTGCCGGGCGCCGTTAAGATGATCTCCTGCACAACAGGTTCATCATGCGCGACTCATCTTCTGCCCTACACCAGATCGGCCACCTCATGTGCGAGGCCACCCGGGATATCCTCTGGCGGCCTGCTGCGGACTGGCTGAGCTCACAGTCCACCGGGGGTGCCCTGCGTTGCCGGGTCGGGTCCGGGCAGGCCACCTACCATCGCTACGAGCCCCGGAATAAGCAGCACCTGATCAACTACGGGCTGCGCATGATCGCCGCCAAGTGGCAGCCAGAGACTGCCGATGGATGGCTGTCCACCCGGGAAATCCGGGGGCGCGGTTATTTTGATGGTGAGCTGAGCACCCTGAACCTGCTGGCCCATACCTGCTGCCATGAGTTTTCCCACCTGCTCCAGTACAGCGCCGGCCAGCGTTCCTACGGGTCGGTCCACAACCGGCATTTCTACGGGATTCTCGACCAGTTGCACGAGAGCGGGCGAGCGGCCGCTACCCGGCACTTTCTTGCCGAACAGGCCCGTACCCGGGGGCTTGAGCTTCCGGCCGCGCCCTTGGAGCTTCCCGACCGCCGTCACCAGGCCCGGCAATGGCAGTCAGGAGAAGCCGTCACCTTCGGCGAAGGCAGTCGGCAAAAACACGGAGAGATTATCCGGGTAAACCGGAAGACCTGTACGGTAAGGGGCACAGGCCCCAACCGGGGCACCTGTTACCGGGTCCCGCTGTCCATGCTGCGCAAGACCGGATAGCGGCTGGCCAGGCCTCAATTCCGTGCACTCCGCCCCGGTCAGGGGCACAAGTCCCCGCCAACCACAACGACCCAGCCCCTCCCTATAAGTAACTATTTGTTTTTAATTGACTTATAAAATTGGCACGAAGATCGCTAAGTTCTCTGCAGGGATGAACGTCCCGGCCAGGGATTCGGCCGGACCATCAAATCATTGTTGTTGGCGTTGGCACCGGGTTCCCAAATCCCTTGCGGGAGGAGCCCGGTTTTTTTATTGGGTAACAAAGGCAGTTGCCAGATTCAGCCTCCAACCGTTACCAGACGTCAATTCCAGGACACCCCCAGTAGGGTATCGAGGGGCTGGCCGAGCCGGAGGCCGCCGCCGGGCCGTGATCAGCCGAAGCGGCGTTCTTCGTTGCGCACGGAAATCTGGTCGTTGAGGGTCCAGAAGTCGTAGAGCACACCAATCATGAACAGGCCGCCGGTCAGCAGGTAGAGAAGACCTGTCAGCCATTTGCCCATGTACATCCGGTGCACCCCGAAGACGCCGAGGAAGGTGAGCAGCAGCCAGGCGATATTGTAGCTGATCTCGCCCGGGCGGAAGCGCAGATCGGCTTCCCGGTCCATGGCGGGAATCAGGAACAGGTCGATGATCCAGCCGATGAAGAACAGACCGAGGGTGAAGAACCAGATGGTTCCGGTCACCGGTTTGCCGTAGTAGAAACGGTGTGAGCCCAGGAATCCGAAGATCCAGAGGAGGTAGCCAAGGATTTTGCTGTGGGTGTTGGGTCTGTCGGTCATTTACGCGTCCTGGTGAGCATTGGATTCAGAGGGTTATATGGGTGCCTGGTTGCAGTTTAGCAAGTCCTGAAGGGTTGGTGCCTTGGTGCCCAGGGCCGGAGGGCGGGGCACCAGGCCCCTTTATCAGGATCAGGGGCCGACCTCTGGCGCCGGATCAGGGCCGTCTTCCCGGAATTCGCTGGCCGATTTCCCGGTCCATTTCCGGAACGCGCGGCTGAAGTTGGACAGGTCGGCGTAGCCGAGTTCGTAGGCGATCTCGCTGACCGACTGGTTGGTGTAACGCAACAGCTGGATGGCCCTGTCCTTGAGCACCGCTTCAAGGATTTCCCGGTAGCTGGTGCCTTTGTCCGCCAGCCGCCGTTTCAGGGTCCGTGAGGAGACACAGAACCGTTCCGCCATGGCCTCCAACGATGGTAACGGGCCGGGGGTCATTCTCAGCACGTTGCGGACCGCAAGCGCGATGTCGCCCTGTTCTTTCAGGGCTTTCTGCAGTTCGAACTCGCATTGTTCCCGGGCCATGGCGGAGGCGTCGGCATCGGCCAGGCGCATACGGACGTCCAGCATGGCCTTCGGGAAAATCATCATTTCTTCCGGCTGACCGTACTCGAAGTGCACCGGCAGTTGATCGGCAAACTTCCGGTAATAGGGCGGTTCTGGTGCGCTCAGGTGGACAGACACGCCCGGCAACTTGCCATCCTCCAACGCGAAGCCCCTGGCCTCGGCGTCCTCACGGTCAAGCAGTTGTTCGGTCAGGAGAATCAGCGTGGCGCTGACGGTTTCGGCAAGGAAGGCATACAGCTCAGGCACGTCGAATTCCGTGCACAGCTGAACCAGCACCTGGTCACCCACCAGGGACAGGTTCATGGTCAGGAACGGGGCGCGCAGTTGCAGGTAGCGGCGCACGGAGTCCAGAGCCCCTTCGAAGGTAGGGCTGGTGAGTGCTGCAAAGCCAAGTGTTCCGTGAATGGTAAGCCGCAGCTCCCGAGCCAGGGCGAAGCTCAGCCCCTCGTTGCCGGCCAGTTCCCGGGCTCGCCGGGCCATGATGGTGGCGTCGGTGACAAACACCCGGCTGTCGTTCGACTTCAGGTCACTGGCGGTGAAGTTCAGTCCCTCGTACAACTGTCGGTCGTTGTGGCCCAGTTTCCGGACAGTTTCCGCCAGCACCCGGAGATACACGCCGGGAACCAGGAAAAAGCTCAGCATCTGCCGCTCTTTGTCCGGGGTACCTGTCGCCATACGCAGTTCCTGATTTCTGTGTTTATTGTTTCCCGACTCTATCAGAAGCCACGGCCCCGGACAGTGGGGCCACACACACTGTCTGCAGCGTCAACGGAGTCAATCGGAGCCAGATGCGTGTCCCATCCTGAATGATGGACGTCCCCTTCAAGCCTTCAGCCTTTGCGTTGACCGGCGCACACTAACAGTATGACATCAGCCAAAGTGCGTAAGCACAGAGGAGTAGCACCATGCTGAATATGAATACCAGTACTGCTGAAACCACAACCGGGGGTTCCCGGACCCCGGGTCACGTTGCCATCAAACCACAGCGGATGGGCTTCGAGTTCGGCGAACAGGTTCCCCGTTACTGGCTCGGTGACAATTACCTGCTTAGCCACATGATGAACGCGTTGTCATTGCTATTTCCCCAGGGCGAGCAGTTTTTCGTGGATTCGGTTCGCCAGTTCCGCGACCAGATCACCGATCCAAAACTCAACGAGGATATTCAGGGCTTTATCGGCCAGGAAGCCATGCACTCCCTGGAACATCGTGCCATGAACCAGCACGTGCGTGATCAGGGCATGCCGGTGGAGGAGATGGAAAAACACCTCGAGGTGGTCCTCGGAGCTATCAGCAAGCTGCCCAAACGTCACCAGCTGGCCGTCACTTGTGCCCTTGAGCACATGACGGCGATGATGGCGGACATGCTGCTTGCGCGGGACGACGTGCGCGAGGAAATGCACGAGTCCATGCAGCCGCTATGGGTGTGGCACGCCATCGAGGAGACCGAGCACAAGGCCGTCGCCTACGATGTATTCCAGCAGGTCGGTGGCACCTACGCCGAACGCACTTTCTACCTGGCGTTCAGCACCGCCGCCCTGGGCGTGATGACCACCTATTTCACCACGCGAATGATGCTGAACGACCGGAAGGGTTTCTCACTGAAAGGCATCGGCAAGGGCCTGTGGCGCACGTGGGGCAAGAACGGCACCTACTCGAGCCTGATTCCGACCTGGCTGGAGTATTTCAAACCGGGCTTCCACCCCTGGGATCACGACAACAGCGAGCTGATCGCGCAGTTCAAGGAGCAGGTCCGGAGTTACATCGCGCCCCAGTACCGCAACGGTAACCGTCGCACGCTGCAGTAATAAGGGAGTCAGTCGGGCCGGGCAGGCGTCAGGCCCGACTGTACTACCTCGCCCTTTTGCCAGAGCCGCCACTCCCCGGGTTGGTCGATATCCCGGGTTTGGTCGGTGGTCAACGGCTCGGTCACGATCACGCTGACGATATCATTGGGGGTGGTTTCCGCCTCGAAGTCCACAGCGACATCAGCACTCCTGAGCCGCGCCGGACCGAATGGTGCCCGCCGGGTGATGCCGGTCAGCAGCTGGAATCCTTTCCAGGCTGCTGCCGGTCTCAGGCCTCAGACATAAAGATTCTTGCGGGAAAAGCGTTCCACCAGGGGCTGGTAGGCAGAACCCAGAAGACGGTTGATGGCGTCGATGCCCCAGGCGTCCGGACCTACCAGGATCCGGGATTCATCCCGGAGGATGCCCTTGACGATGATTTCTGCCGCCTTGTCCGGGGTAGTCATGGCCAGTTTGTCGAAACCCTTGCGCTGGGCCTCGCCGTTTTCGGACTTGCCCATACGCGCGGAGTTGGCGATATTGGTCCGGATACCGCCAGGGTGCACACAGCTGACCGACACCGGCTGGCCCTCAAGCTTCATCTCCTGCCGTAACGATTCGGTGAAGCCCCGCACCGCAAACTTGGCGGCGTTATAGGCACTCTGTTTGGGGACACCGATCAGGCCAAAAACACTGGAAACGTTCACCACGTGACCGGCGCCGGAAGCGATCAGATGCGGCAGAAAGGCCCGGGTGCCATGGGCCACACCCCAGAAATCAATATCCATGACCCATTTGAAGTCCTCGTCGGTCATTTCCCGGACCGAGGCAGACAGGGCCACACCGGCGTTGTTGACCACCAGGTTGACCCGACCGAAGTCCCGGGCTACCTCTTCCGCGTGGGCATAGATCGCATCACGGTCTGACACATCCAGCCGGTAGCTGCGGACTTCCGCACCCTTGAGTTCCGCCGCGGTTTCCGCGAGCCCGGTTTCATTCACATCGGAAATGGCCAGTCGGCAGCCCCGGGCCGCCAGGGCCTTGGCAAGGGACTGGCCGATACCGGAGCCTGCCCCGGTAATAACGGCGACTTTGTTCTTCAGATCCTTCATGGCAGGAGCCTCTTGTAGTGGTTTTCCCTGTATAGCTGAACTGCTGTGGAAAACCACTGTAGGCCCCGGACGCGGCCGAGCCTATGGCAGCATATGCCTCTCCCGACAGGCAATGGGGTCAGTGGCCCGGCTCGCCCAGCAGGTTATCGAGCGGCTGGTCATAGCTGGGGGCGAAAACCTCCAGGAAATACTGAACTTCCGGCAGTCCGTCCTGCTCAAGGCGTTGCCGGATCTGGCTGGCAGCCGGCCCGAACTCCTGATTGCCCGCACGGATCTCCGCCTGGCACTTGAGCCAGGCCGACAGCCGGTCAGCGGCCTTGATCAGTTCCTTTTCCTCCTTTGCCAGTTGCGACTCCCGCAGGTAAGGCGCAAACGGCCCCTGCAGGTCTTCCGGCAACAGCGCCAGCAACTCCGCCTCGGCCTTGTGCTCGATGTCGCCAAACGCTTCCCGCATAACTCTTGAGTGATACTTGACCGGTGTCGGCATGTCGCCGGTGATCACCTCGGTGGCATCGTGATACAGAGCCGCAGCGGCGACACGATCCGCGTTGACCGTGCCACCAAAGCGGTGGTTACGAATGATCGCCAGGGCATGGGCCAGCGTGGCCACTTCCCAGGAGTGGGTGGCAACGTTCTCATCGATGGCATTACGCATCAGGCCCCAGCGCTTGATCCAGCGCAGGCGCGAAACATAGGCGAAGAAGTGGCTTACGATGGCTGCCATACTCCGATTCCTTTTTTCTTCAGGTGATTCTGTCGCCCTCTCTTCCATCGGGCTCTTCGGACAACTGAAAACACATTCAGCGGACATCCAGGGTAAAGGGCACCACCACATTGCCTTCGGCACCCACCCGGGCATCCCGCACCGGGTCCAGCAGGAACAACTGGTCGGCCGGAACCTCCCGGGTATCGGTCAGCAGCTGGCGAACCGCCAGGCCCCGATCCCGGGCCAGGTTGTTGAGGGCCTCCGGCGGCAAATTCCGTTCACCCGACAGATAGGCCTCGCGGGCCTGTGCCCAGGCCTCTCCGGACAGCTCGCTCTGGCCGCCATTGGTCAGTTCCTCCCGCAACAGGGCCAGTCCGTCGGTTTCCGGTGACACCGCACCACGCACGTTCAGTAACAATTCGGGACGCTTGCGCAGGGCATCGGCCAGCGCCGAAAGTTTGGCCGCTTCACCTTCGGCCAGCTCAACGCTGCCAGGCACGAAACTGACCTGGCCGAGATCCTCGCCGGTCAGACCTGCCATCTCCGCAATCGAACCGAGCATGCTGAACGGCGAGGCGGCCGCCTTCACCAGCAGATTCAGGAACGCACGCATGACCACCTGGCCGACACTGAACTCCGGATCCGACAGGTCGCCGCTGATCGGAAGGTCCACCTCGATGACACCATTCCGGTCCCGCAGCAGTGCCAGGCCCAGTTTTACCGGCGCATTGACGGCTTCATCACTGGCCACCGCCTGGCCCAGCTCCAGCCGGTCCATAACGATCCGGTTCGAGGCATCAATCCGGCTGCCGGCTATCTCGTAATCCAGGTCAAGGTCGAGCTTGCCACTGTCAACGGCGTACCCCAGGTAGCGGCCCAAATAGGGCGACAGCTCCGGCAGGGACAGGTTGTCCATGGCGAGCGTGAGATCACTGACGTCATCGGTGTTCAGAGTGCCAAGGGTGCCCTGGAAGTCCACCTCACCCACCCGGCCAACCCGGCCCCGGAGAGACACCCTGCCCTGTTGCGGCGGGATATTGCTGATCCCGATTACCGAACCGGAAAGCTCGTCAAAGGAGGTGGTGAAGGCCGGACTCATGGTCCGGTCCGTATAGGCCACCGAACCGTTCTCGATGGTCAGTTCCCCGATCCGGAAGATGAACGACGGCTGCCCGTTTTCGGAGGCCGTGGCTTCGTCAGTCCGGGTGTCCGCGGACTTTTCGCCACCGGACACCGGAATCCGCTCGACGTTATGGACGGCATCGGTCCCGCGCACGATGTTGGCAACCGGCTGCACCACGCTGATGGTACCGATTTCCAGGCGCGCGGGGCTGACGTTGTATTCGATAGGGGCAAGGCGCAGCGTCTGCCAGGACAGCAGCCGGTCCTGCTGGCCGGCCAGGTGCAGATTCAGGTTACTGACCTCTGCGGTGCCACTGAAGGTTCCGGTCATCGGTTCCTGCTGGCTGTCCAGGTCGAGATTGCCGTCAAAATCCAGTTGACCGCCGGCCACGCTCAGGTTCGCACCCTGCTGCAGGTAGGGTTCAAAGGCGGACAGGGCGACCTGTGACCCGGACACCGCTGCTTCGAAGGTGAAAGGCGCCGGTGTCACCTGGCCCTGAAGCGCCAGCCGGCCGCCGCTGGCCAGGCTGGCACTGAAATCATAGTTGACCGGCTCATCCAGTTGGTGGCTTATCGTTCCGGTGGAGAGCGAAATGTCCTGCAGCCGCAGATCTGCCTCGGGAGCCGGAACCCGGTCCTGCCAGCGCACCGCGGAGCGTGCGATGCGGATACCGTCTACCGACCACCGGAACGGACTGATGTCGGCCGCCGACTCCGGCGCGGCTTCCTCAGCCTCTGCACCATTGCTGTCACCCGCCAGCGGCGCCAGCCAGTCAATCGATCCGCCGGCATCACGGGCAACAGCCAGATCCAGATTATCGACCGTCACCTGTCCTACGTTGGCCTCCCGGGCGGTCAGGTCAAACCCGATCTGGTCAATACCGATACGACCGCTGGTAAGCCGGGCGGCCCCGGCCTCCGCGTCAAGAGCGACCGCCAGGTCCACCAGAGTCAATTCGCCATTCTCCGTGGCCAGGTAAAACACCTCGCCGGCCTGAAGCTCGTAGTCCGACCGGACGGTGACACTCCCGCCACGCAGGTCGTAGGGCAGATAAGGCGCAAGGAAATGTTCGAGGGTTTCATGACGGATGTCGGCAATGCGAAGGCTGCCCCGGGAATGGAGCGGCGTCACACTCAGGTCGCCCTGCCACTCAATCGTCTGGCTGCCGATTGCTGCCAGCAGGTAGTAGTTGCTGTCACCTTCCTCCTGCTGCCAGGTGGCCAGCTCGTTGATGGAAAGGTCCAGGGGCGTGATCCGGAACTCGGCCGGTTCTGCCTGGCTGAAATCCCGGAACAGGAGTTCGCCACCATCAATGGCCAGCTGATGGAAGAACAGCCTGGGAGGACCACTGTCCTGATCGGACGTTTGGGCTTCGGGTTCAGGCGCTTGCTGCGATTCCGGGTGAGCGGCCTGCCAGTCACGGGCGAAATTGATGCTGTAGTCTTCGAGCAGGTCAACCCGGATGTAGGGCTCCTGCAGGCGGACCTCCTGGAAGCTGACAATACCCCGGAACAACTGAAAAAAACTGAGGTTCACAAACAGCCGGTCGAAGCCAAGGACCTGCTCACCGTCACTGTCGTTGGCAGACAGTTGTGTCAATTCCACCGTCAGCGCAAACGGATTGATGGCAAGCTCTGTTACCTCACCCTGCCATCCCATCTGCTGATCCAACTGCTCGGGGATGGTGCGCTTGAGCCACCAGGGCAACAGCAGGAACCCCGCAAGGGCATAAAGAACAATCAGAACCAGGACCGCAATTGCCAGGTTCCTCGGTAGACGACTCTTTTGACGGCTCCGGGCCACGAAACTCTCCTCTGTATCCGGCGGGAAACCGGGGCCTTAACAGCCCCCTGCCTGAGACAAGGATAGTCGGCCCGGTGTCCGTTTGTCAGCTTGCGGCGCTCCGGCCCGGCAAAACCAGCTCAGAAGCGATAATTAACACGCTCATGGCCAGCGGTGTAATAGCATGCCAGAGATGGCTGGTGACTGACACAAGGGTGTGAACCCGCTATGCTCGGAGGCCCTGCCTCTACACGGTTACCGCAGCGGTTGAACAAGACAAGGAGGAGTAAATGGACATCGGCGACATGCGTCGTGATTTCGAGAGTGAAGGCCTGGATCGGAAGCATCTGGACGACAATCCCGTCCGACAGTTCCAGTACTGGTTCGAGGATGCCCGGACAGCCGGCATACTGGAGCCGAACGCCATGTCCCTGGCTACCACCGGCAACGATGGCATGCCGGATCTGCGTACGGTTCTACTCAAGTACTTTGATGAGCAGGGCTTCGTGTTCTATACCAATTACGGCAGCCGCAAGGCCCTCGAGATCCAGGAAAACCCCCGCGCAGCCCTGTTGTTCCCCTGGATTGGACTGAACCGCCAGGTACGGATCCAGGGCACAGTCGAGAAGGTCAGCAAGGCCGAATCCCTGCGTTATTTCGCTTCCCGGCCCCGGGGCAGCCAGATTGGTGCCTGGGTATCCGAGCAGAGCAAGGCCATCACTTCCCGCGGTCTGCTGGAACAGAAAGTGGCCGAAATCAGGCGCAAATTCTCTGAGGGTGAAGTCCCGCTGCCCGGTTTCTGGGGCGGATACCGGGTGGTTCCGGAGCGGATCGAGTTCTGGCAGGGGCGCCCGAGCCGGCTTCATGATCGCTTCGAGTATGTGAGGGAAGGCGATGGCTGGCTCATCCAAAGACTGCAACCCTGAACGGTTGTCGAACCCGCTGCCGCAGATCTGGCTGTGCCATGAGACTCCGGGTGCAAACCCCGAAGTACCGGGATGGCTCACCGACTATGAACGGAAGACCGTTGCCAGATTCGGCGGTCCCCGCAAACGGGAATACCTGACCAGCCGCTGGCTGATCCGGCAAGCCATCAGCCGCACCAGTGGTGAACCGGTCACCGACTGCCGTCCGGTACCCGGGCGTCCGAACCGCTCGGAGGTGCCATCCGGCTTTTACCTGTCCCTGAGTCACAGCCATGGCCTGTCGGCCTGCGTCGCCGGCCTGGTGGCAGGCCTGGGGGTCGACATCGAGCCTCTTCAGCGGCATCCTCGATGGCACAGGGTGGTCAGACGCTGGTTCACCCCGAGGGAGCAGGAATGGCTGTTACGCGCCGACGATCCGGGCAATTTCCTGGTCGCATGGACAATAAAGGAAGCCTGGCTGAAAGCCACCGGCCGTGGCATCGCCAATAATCTCCAGACTCTGGAGGTGCTGGAAGGTTTTGAGCTGTATGGCGACCAGCAGGACAGCCACTGGTCGGCCTACTGTTACGAATGCGAGGGGTTCGTGGTAACGCTGGTTTGCCGGCAACCCGTGGTAGCCGGCCAGCCTGGCTGGCCCTCCATCCAGTTGTTGCAACCTCCGGTCGGGGACTTCACCCTGGGTGAGGCAGAGGACCTGGACACCTCTTGGGAACCCCGTGTCCAGCGCATCATTCACGCTGCAACCAAGACAGAGTGAGAGGCAACATGACCGAATCCGGACGCTGCCCCTGGTGCGGTACCGACCCGCTGTACGTGCATTATCACGATACTGCCTGGGGACGGCCCGAATACGACGACCGGGCCCTGTTCGAGAAGCTTTGCCTGGATGGCCAGCAGGCCGGCCTGAGCTGGATCACCATCCTGCGCAAGCAGGACAGTTACCGGGCCGCCTACGACGGCTTCGATCCCGAACAGATTGTCCGCTATGGTGACGACAAGGTGGCCGAATTGCTGGCCAACCCGGGGATCATCCGTAACCGACTGAAAGTTCAGTCGATTATCCAAAATGCCCGGGGCTATCTGGCGCTTCGGGAACGGGGCCGGGGGTTTGCCGGTTTCCTGTGGTCCTTTGTTGATGGCCAACCCGTCCAGAACCGGTGGCGCACGCTCGACGAGGTGCCCGTCACCACCCGGGAATCCGAGGCCATGTCGCGGGCGCTGAAGAGACAGGGCTTCACGTTCGTCGGCCCCACCATTGTCTATGCTTTCATGCAGGCGACCGGGATGGTCAATGACCACCTGACCGGTTGCCCGCAACATCACCAATGTGCACAGCTGGCCGGATGATCCTGTCAGGCCGCGAGCGCGTAAATACACAGACCTGGTGGCAGATCAGGAAGGGCCGCGGAAGTGTAGTGCGGTGCAGGGGATCGGTCGCGCCCGGCCATGAGGACTCGCCTCAGGTGAGCCGACCGACCGGGCGCCCGATCCGGAGGCAAGACGTCCTCCATTACCAGTGAACGGAGCGACCGGTTCCGCCCACCGGTAATCCTGCTTTACTCGATGGATGCGGCCACGATGGCATACTCGTGCTTATGAGGCTCAATCAGGCTCGCATGCAACGCTCTGATCGCGTCTTTATAGTTGTCCTCATCCACCACGAACTGGATATCCACCTGGCGCATGCACTGGTGAATCGCCAGTACGCTGATGTCCGCATCCGCGAGCGACTTGACAGAACTGGCCAGAATGCCCGGCACTTTCATGTCGCTGCCGATAGCCGATACCAGCGACACCTTGCGGGTACTGATCTCGGCGTTCGGGAACTCTTCTTTCAGCACCTTGACCACACGCCTGACGTGCTTGAGCGTGGTGTCCACGTAGTGGGTGATGGTATTGGCGTTGGTGTCCTTGGACATGAAACGCACCTTGAAGCGGCTCAGCACGTCCAGGATCCTGCGGTCGGAACCCGGTTCACCCTGCATGTCCTGGTCGAACACCTCGATGGCGAACACGCCCTTGGCACCGGCAATGATTTCCACCTGCGGGGTCTCGCTGACGTAATCACCGGTGATCAGGGTACCGGTATGCTCTGGCTCGAAGGTGTTCATCACCCGCAGCGGGATCTCGTTCTGGCGCAGACCCTTGCCGGCGCGGGGGTGAATCGCTTCCATACCAAGGTTGGCCAGCTGGTCGGCCACATCGTAATTGGTCCGCCCGAGGGGCACCACCTTGTCCGCGCCGACGATGTTCGGGTCGGCGGAGCTCAGGTGATATTCCTTGTGGATGATGGCTTCACGGGCGTTGGTGATCACCGCCACCCGGCTGAAGGTCATCTCGCTGTAGCCCCGGTCGAAAGTCCGCATCAGACCTTCCTTGCACTGGGCATAGCCAGTCACGATGGGCAGCTCACGGGTCAGGTCAACGGCATCGAAGGCCTGCTTGAGTTTCTCATCAAGCGGCAGCAGCTCGCTGTCCCGCCAGCCGGTCAGGTCGACAAAACGGGCGTTGATGCCTTCCTGCTGCAGTTTAAGGGCGGTATTGAAGGCACTGTGGGCTTCACCGATGCCCGCCAGCATCTCACGGACGGTCAGCAGGTGCTCCTCAAGCTGGAACTGGCCATAGGAGCATAGCCGCTGGAGATCAATCAGGCAGCCGCGAACACCCTCGATACGGTCGGTGATGAACTGGTCCGCCTGCTGCTTGAGCATCGGATCCCGGAATAGCTCACCGTTGATGTCAGTGAGGAACTTCACCAGCTTGGTGAGGTCATCGCCCCAGGCCCAGTCCGACTCGGCATCCGCAAACAGGGCATAGACCCCGGGCTCACCGGTCTTCTTGTGCTCAAGCAACTCGTTGGTCACGCCACCGTAGGCGGACACCACGAAGATGCGCTGGTACAGGTCGTCCTTGCCGCGGTTAGCAATGATGATATTGTCGCGAACGGCCTCGTAGTTACTCATGGAAGTGCCGCCGATCTTCTCGACGGTATGTTGTGCACTGGTCATAAAATCGCCTTCGCTATCCTGCAGAATGAATGTCCCGGAAGTGCAGGTGCCTTACGACACCTCGCTGACTCCTTCCTGCATGATCTCGTCGACACTTTCCGCCAGCAGGGCGGCACCCTTACGGAGGTCATCCTCACTGGTGGTCAGCGGCATCAGGCATTTGATGACTTCGTCGTTCGGACCACTGGTCTCGATGATCAGGCCGCGCTCGAAGGCACGCTTGGTGATCGGACCGGTCAGATCCGCGTCCTTCGCTTCGATACCGCGCATCAGGCCCCGGCCCTTCATCCTGAACTCGCCCGGGTACTTGTCACAGATGGCCTGCAGGGCATCGCCCAGGACCTTGGTCTTGGCCTTCACTTCGTTGGCAAAGGCGTCGTCCTTCCAGTAGGTCTCGATCGCGGTACGGGCGGTGATGAACGCCATGTTGTTACCACGGAAGGTACCGTTGTGCTCGCCCGGATCCCAGACATCCAGTTCCGGCTTGAACAGCACCAGTGCCATCGGCAGGCCGTAGCCACTGAGGGACTTGGACACGGTCACGATGTCCGGCTTGATGCCGGCAAACTCAAAGCTGAAGAACTCACCGGTCCGGCCGTTACCGGCCTGGATGTCGTCCAGGATCAGCAGGATATCGTGCTTCTTGCACAGCTCGGACAGGCCTTTGAGCCACTCGGCACGGGCGGCGTTCAGACCACCTTCACCCTGGACCGCCTCAACGATCACAGCGGCCGGCAGTTCCACACCGGAGGAGCTGTCAGACAGCACCTTGTCCATAATCTCCAGGGTGTCCACGTCCTCACCCAGGTAGCCGTCATAGAACATGAAGTCCACGTGGCCCAGGGGTACACCCACACCACCCCGGTGATGCTCGTTACCGGTCGCGGCAACAGCACCGGCGGTCACGCCATGGAAACCGTTGGTGAAGGAAATGATGTTGGTACGGCCTTTCACCTTACGGGCCAGCTTCATGGCCGCTTCCACACAGTTGGTACCGGTGGGGCCGGTGAACTGCATCTTGTAGTCCAGACCACGGGGATCAAGGATGTACTTCTTGTACGACTCCATGAAGTCGTGCTTGGCAGTGGTGAACAGGTCCAGGCCCTGGCTCACGCCGTCCGCCTCGATGTACTCGAGCAGGGCTTTCTTCAGGATGTCGTTGTTGTGGCCGTAGTTCAGGGAACCGGCGCCGGCCAGAAAATCCAGGTACTCCTTGCCGTCTTCGGTGTACAGGTGTGCGTTCTTGGCACGGTTGAAAATCACCGGAAAGGCACGGGAATAAACGCGTACTTCAGATTCGGTCGACTTGAAAATTTCCATTGTCTTGCCTCTTAGCATTTCAGGTTCGAGGTAGAAGCGCGGGGGCCTGTCGGTTAATACATGTCGGTCGCGACAAGCCCGTCGTGCGTTGGTTTAAGCCTTGGTGGCAGACCTACCTCGGGTGGTCTGCCGGCTAGTCCAAACCACAACCGGTCATTCACGATGAGAGGTCGTGAGACCAGGGCTCTCAGACAGGCTTCGTGAAAGGTCCGATCCGCAGCAGGAATTCGGAATCGTGCTTGCCACCGAAGTGTTTCTCTTTCTCGAAGTGCTCGTGGTAGGTGAGCTCGGCTCCCATATCACGGGCGAATGAACGGAACAGCGCCCAGGAGGGCTCGTTATCCTCGGTGATGGTCGTTTCCATATGGGTGACGTCTTTGCATGCATCACGGGAAACGATCGCTTTCAGCATCCGCTTGGCGAGGCCTTGTCCACGACCTTTCTCGTGAACCGCCACCTGCCAGACAAACACGGTCTCGGGCTGTTGGGGAGGGATGTATCCGGAGATAAAGCCGACCAGATCGCCTTCCTTCTCCGCGGCCACGCCGGTCTCGGCAAAATGGCTGCACTGCAACAGGTTGCAGTAAATCGAGTTGGGGTCCAGCGGCGGGCACTCGGCCACCAGCTGGTGGAGCCTGTAGCCATCATCCTTCGTGGGTATACGAAGATTGATGGCGGTGGTATTCGAACCTTCTGATGTCATAACGTGATCAATTCGCTTCTAAAAGTTAGTGCTGAATTATATAGACCACAAAGTATATTTCAAGTTGAGGTCCTTTTTTCCATGGCAAGACGCCTGTCCTCTCCCGTTAGAATAGACCGAATTAAAGCAATCGCCAGTGACAATTGGATTAAAAACCGGAAGGAAAAGCAACATCCCCGAGCCCCGGGGAAGTACCACTGAGGAGCCTGTTACGGTAAGACGCCGCAGCTTCAGAGCCCGGTGGCCAGAGTTCGTCAAAATGCTCGAGCCAGGCCTCTTGATCAAAGGTGACGGGCACCAGTGAAAAGTGCAGACCATGGCACTCCAGCGTCGCCACCGGCTCAACAGACGGCCCGCATGCACTGATACGGGTAATCAGCCCCCGGGGGTCGCCACGCAGGTTACCCATGCCGGCAGAGCCATTGTTGACCACCAGTCGCGTCTGCTTTGCCACCAACCCGGACCACAGCACCGGCAGGCAGGTATGAGTGCAGACGATGGCGTCAGCACCGGTCATCCTGAACCATTCCGCGAGGGTGGTCTCGTTACCTTCGGCAAAAGCCTCGTGGGCCAACCCCAACCGGCCAGGGATTCGGGATCGCCGTGCAGCACCAAAACCTTTAGGCCTCCAAATATCAGGCAGCGATACCGTGGCAAATCAGCTAGTTGCACCTGAATATCAGGATGGGCTGAGGCCACACCCTGAAGCCGTTCAATGATCCGGTTGGAGCGTTCCACCACGCCCTGATCGACAAACCCGGGATAGGCGCAACCACAGCCAGCGCCGGGGCTCGGATTGGCCAGCTCGTACTCGACGTTGCCCAGGCTGACGGTATGCCCGAGCACCCGCTCGTTCACCTCCCGGAACAATTCATCACTGGCATTGAACCAGTTGAAATCCCCCCTGAACACCAGTTGGACGCGCCGGCCCTCACGCTCTTGCGCCCGGGCCATCCGCTCGATTTCGTCCAGCGCAAGGATACTGCGGGCCCCGGTCTGGGTCCGAATCAGGTAGATCACATAACCGGCCACCGGAATCGACAGCCAGTAGCTGGCATAGGCCAGACCACCGACAACCCCGTAGGCGGCGCCGAGGTTGGCCGCATCGGTCACCGACTTGGCGAAGATCCAGCTGATAAAAATACTGGCCGTCAGTGACCACTGACCAACCGGATTCCCCTGATCGTCGGCGCCTTTATAGAACGAATTCGCGTTCTTGCTCTTTGGCGACAGTACGTACATCACCACGCCGTACACCAGCAGGAATCCCCAGAACAGGGAGGCTTCAGTAGAGTTCATTGGCTCAATCCGGTTTGTTGTTTGGTCCGGGGCTTTTCCCGGGTTTCTGGTTTGGGTGGAGTCGGCGCTGGCAGGTAGAGGGTTCAAAAAAACGCCCGTAAACCCATCCATGGGGGGCTTGGTCGCGCCGTCCATGGCGCTCCACATTTTTTGAACCCTCTACCTGCCAGCGCCTGGGTCAACATCAATCGTGCCTGCCCCGACGAAGGAGTAGATGCCAAAAAATTAAAACTCTGGTGCTTTTGTTTCCTTCGCCATCAGTCCCGAATAGCAAAGCCGTATCCGCGGTCTGGGGGGTGAGGTTATTTTCCCGCCAGGAAAAAGATGTCTGAGCGAAGCGAGTTGTTTTTCCCAAGGGAAAATAACCTCACCTCCCAGGCCGCCAATGACCAGCCATCAGTCCTGCAATCGACAATGCCCAAGCCTAGGCAGGCGCCGAACAACTAGCCCCAAAGCGGTAGCAGGAGAAACACCGGTGATGCCGCAACATGATCCGCTCATCCATGCTCTCGGCCAACGAACCACCGAGGTCGTACTGCGGATCATCATCCACCAGCGTGCAGGCATAGACCCGCACCGCATCCCCCTTCTTTACCAGCATCCGGGTATAGGTACACATGAAATGCGCCCGCGATTCTTTGGTCGGATACTTCTCCATGCAGGTCTCGGTAATCTCCGGACTGCCGTCCTCGGAACCCGGCGTGCCCAGATCCGGGAACGCGGTAAAAGCCAGGTCCTCCGGGATACTCCACTCACGGAAAATGTCGCGGAATGCTGCCTCTACGTCCGGGGGAATCTCTTCCGGGTCGGTCTGGCGGGCAATGGACACCTTGAAGCCCTGCTCGATCAACCAGCGAATGCCCTTCAGCGCCTGGTCGAAGCTGCCTTCGCCCCGGTCCTTGTCGTGCCGCGCCCGGTCCGGGAAATCGAGACTGACCCGGAAATGGATCGGGTAGGGATTGCCCAACAGCGGCAGCACCTGATGCCCACGCTTCAGCAAGGGCTCGGTGGCGTTGGTGAGCACGAAGCAGGACCGATGCTGGCTGGCGTAATCAAGGATGTTGACGAAATCCCGGATCACAAAGGGTTCACCGCCGGTAAAGGAAAACTGTTCCACGCCCATGTCGATAGCTTCGTGGATAAATGGCTTCACATCGCTCAGTTTCATACCAGGAATACGGCCATCGCCGGGGTGAGAGCCTTCGAGGCAGAACGGGCAGGCCAGATTGCAGGCGGAGCCGGTATGGATCCACAGCTCTGTCAGCTTGTCCGCGTCGATGTAACCCCGGGGATCACCGTTGCGGGTGTGGGTCCAGCTGTCGAACGCCCGCGGTTCGAGGACTTCCACGGCCGGAATACGATTTCTGCGGGCCGGCCGGGTTTCTGTCAGGGGCATAACTGCTCCTCGGTCATTCAATGTTATTGGTCACAGACACGGGTAAGGCGGTGCTGTTACAGCGACCGCCCAATTTTTTAGCCCGTCGTTACTTCTTTACGTTTTTCCTGTGGGCTCTGGCCTTTTTTACCGCGGCGCCAACCGTGCAGTTTCTCAAGAAGCCTGAGAATGCCTTCTGGCGCGTGGGCGTGTTTCCACTCTCCCGCCGCGTACTTGGCTGCTTCGTTCCAGGTCGGGTAAGGGTGGATGGTTCCCAGGATCTTGTTCAGGCCCAGACCATGTTTCATCGCCAGGGTGAATTCCGCAAGGATCTCGCCGCCATGGGCACCCACCACCACGGCACCGAGTATCTTGTCCTTACCCGGAGGCGTGAGCACCTTGATAAAGCCATAGTCCTCGCTCTCGGCTATCGCCCGGTCCAGGTCATCCAGTTCGTATCGGGTGACCTCGTAGGCAATTCCCTTAGCTTTCGCTTCGGCTTCGCTCAGGCCGACCCGTGCCACTTCCGGCGAAGTGAAGGTGACCCAGGGCATTACCCGGTAGTCGACCCGGAAGCGCTTGAACTGGCCAAACAACCCGTTCACCGCGGCATACCAGGCCTGATGGGCGGCGGCATGGGTAAACTGGTAAGGACCGGCCACATCGCCACAGGCAAACACATTCGGGTAACGCAGGCTCATGTCTTCTTCAACCGGCACGGTACCGTTGGGCAGCGTGTCCACGCCTATCCGCTCCAGGTTCAGACCGGAGGTGTTGGCGGCGCGGCCTACCGCTACCAAAACCTGATCGAAGGGAATTTTCACGCGTTCACCCTCATGATCGCAGCAGGCGACCTTCTCACCGTTCTCAATGCAGAACTCGGCCGCAGAATGATTAAGCCGGACGTCGATGCCATCGGCCTCGAACTGTTTCATCACCACCGAGGCAACATCCGCATCTTCCTTCGACAGCAGACGCTCGCCCCGCTCCACCTGGGTTACCTTGCTGCCCAGACGGGCAAAGGCATGGGCCAGTTCGGAGCCAATCGGACCACCGCCCAGTACCAGCAAGCGCTCCGGTTGTTCCTGCAGCTCCCACAGGTTGTCGGAGGTCAGTGGCTGCATGTCTTCAAGCCCCGGGATCGGCGGCATGGCTGGCTTGCCACCAGTGGCGACAATGATGCTGCGCGCAGTCAATCGTTCGGTACGGCCATCGTTGTGCCGAACCTCCAGTTCCCAGGGAGATACGAAACTCGCCTCGCCAGAGATGCAATCGACACCCAACTTGCGGTAGCGCTCGGGGGAATCGTGGGGCTCGACCTTGGCAATCACGTCCTTGACCCGGTTCATGATGTTCCTGAACGAGCCTTTGACCGGCACCGATTCCAGCCCATAGCGGTTGGCATGACGTAGCGTGTCTGCCGCCCTGGCGCTGCGAATCAGAGCCTTGGAGGGCATGCAGCCGGTGTTAAGGCAATCACCGCCCATTTTGTGCTTTTCGATCAGCGCCACTTTTGCCTTGACGGCAGCGGCGATGTAGGCCGAAACCAGTCCTGCCGAACCGCCGCCAATGACCAGCAGGTTGTAGTCAAAACGCTCGGGTTTCTGCCAGCCGGCATACACCCGCCGGCGGCGGATAAAGCCCACGACAAACCTGGCAATGAGGGGGAACAGCCCGAGCAGGGCGAAGGACAGGAGCAGGTCGGCGGACACGATGTCGCCAGTGGACTGGATCTGACCCAGCTGGGTGCCGGCATTCACATAGACAAAGGTCCCCGGCAGCATGGCAATCCAGCTAACCAGGGCATAGGTGCGCAACTTCATGCCGGTCAGTCCCATGGCCAGGTTAATCAGGAAGAACGGAAAAACCGGCACCAGGCGCAGGGTTGCCAGGTAGAAGGCACCGTCCTTTTCAATGCCCCTGTCGATCCGGGCAATGGTGTCCTTGTAACGCCCCCGCAGGGTATCCCGTAACAGGAATCTTGCCACCAGAAAGGCCAGGGAAGCGCCCAGGGTCGAGGCAATGGATACCGCAGCCAGGCCATAAAGATTTCCGAAGAAGGCACCGCCGGCCAGGGTCATGATGGTGGCGCCCGGCAGAGACAGGGCCGTCACCACCACGTAAATCAACCCATAACCGATAACCGCGAACAGCAGGTGCCGGTCAATCCATTGGGCCAACGCGGCCTGATGCGACTGCAGATTTTCCAGGGTCAACAGCTTGTGGCCGTCCAGGCCAATAAAAACAGCCACGATCGTGGCGATAACCAGAATGAGTAATAGCTTGCTTCGATTCATGTCCATACCTGCAAAAATTTATAAACCAGTACGCTGTTATTGCTGAGACACGATTACCGACAGGATGTTACATCGTCCCTGAATTGACATTTTTGAGCAATCGCTACAGAACAGAATAGCGGAACTTTTCCGGAATCCGAAACACTATAAAGACACACAGATCCAGGCTGACTGGCGAGGGACGGAAACCCATGAACACAGCGGTGCATCCGGAAGCTGAAACTTCACTGATCGAAGCACTCAAACAGGGTGATTCTGGCGCCTACAAGCAAGCGGTTCGCGAGTACTCCCCGGGTATGCTCGCGGTCGCCCGGTTCTACCTCGACCACTCCAGTGCCGAAGAAATTGTCCAGGATTGCTGGGTTACGGTAATTGATGCCATACACAAATTTGAAGGCCGTTCCGGTCTGAAAACCTGGCTGCACCGGATCGTCGCAAACCGGTGCAAGAACAAGCTCCGCGCCAGCAAACGTGAAGTAGCTACCGATTTTTCCGAGAGTCTCGAGCCGGAGCTGGCCGAAATAGCCAGTGACTACATCGATGGCGAACTCAGCGGCCGGCAGAATCTGTCCGTGAAAATGCACCTGATGATGTGCAAGGACTGCCGGACCTTTATCGGCAACCTGCGTGCAAGCAGCAATCTGCTGAGCGCTCACTCCTCGGGGCGGACCGACGAGGAATTTCTGCTCCGCCGCTTCGGCCTCCCGGAGCAGATACAGGTCCTTACTCACGCTGGTATAGGTTGAAACCAGGTAGGGCACGCAATAAGTCAGCACTAATTTCAGCCAGTCCATCGAGACGGAACCGGCCACCGCTTCCCACTGATTGATCAGTACCAGAAGCGTGCCAACCACGACCGCAAGCTTTGCCGCACGCCGGGGTGTGCCATGGTTTACCGCAAGCTCGCAGGCATCCCTGCAGCGGCCAACCCGGTTACGCAAAATCCGTATCAAGGTCATCAGAATCTCTGTCCGCTTACTGTTTTCAAGTAGGCGTTTCGAAGGATTCCTCGAAGAAGCGATCCTGCTCGTAGGACCTGTTGCCACCCATCCAGTACTGACGATAGTGCCGAGTCATCTTGTCGCGCTCTCCGTTCCGGTTACCCGTTACCCGTCGTCGTCAGGGCACTGATTTCTTGCGTTTCACGGATACCGACACATGAGACTTGCAACTGTTACAACACGGCTCGAAATTTTTCGAGCCATCTGTTTTCGGGAAACGTGGGAAGACTTCACTTACCCTTCACACTTCGCGGATGCGGATGTACCGGGTTCGCGCATGGACCAGGTGGAATACGGTTGTGGGGGCAGGCTTCACTACACAGTAGGTCAGCCAGTCCTACAGGCTGCTAGTAATTCAATTCTGGAAACGCGATGTAAAGGTGTTCTTGCGCTGCTCGACCGCTTCCTGTTTCTGCTCCGGCGGAATCTCGTTCCAGCGCGTCTTGGCCTCGCTTCTGCGGGCGCCGGCATTGGCTTGGGCGGCCTTGATCATTTCTTGCTGTTCTTCCGGGGAGAGCGTATTCCACTTCTCGGAAGCTTCATCTCTATGCTCCTGCATCTGAGACCTTGCGGCGGCTTTGGCCGATTCTTTTTCCTCGAAAGCCCAGATCACCGCCACGCCCTTCGCTCCATTGAGCGTCCACCCCATTGGGATACACGGCGATAAAACCTTCCATCTTCCCATCGGCTACTCCACTCAGCCCTCACCTCCGGCGGCAA
>JAXHVJ010000035.1:0-27044 GCA_034189235.1 Pseudomonadota bacterium | reverse complement strand
TTTTGCCGTCGGAGATGATCAGGATCTCGGAGGGACCGGCGATCATGTCGATGCCGACCACGCCGAACACTTCCCGCTTGGCCGTGGCCACGAAGATGTTACCCGGGCCGACGATTTTGTCCACGGAAGGGATGGTTTCGGTGCCATAGGCCAGCGCTCCGATCGCCTGGGCTCCGCCAACGGTGAATACCCGGTCGACACCGGCAATGGCCGCGGCGGCCAGGACCATGTCGTTCACCACGCCGTCCGGCGTTGGCACGACCATGATGATCTCACCGACTCCGGCGACTTGCGCCGGAATGGCGTTCATCAGCACGGAGGACGGATAGGCGGCCTTGCCACCCGGCACATACAGCCCGGCGCGATCCAGCGGGGTTACCTGCTGGCCCAGGATCGTCCCGTCCTGGTCCTGGTACTGCCAGGACTTCTGGTCCTGGCGCTCGTGGTAATCGCGGATCCGCCCGGCCGCTTTTTCGAGGGCAACGCGCTGGTCCTCGGGGATGGTGTCCAGGCTTTTCTGGAGCCGGTCCTTGCCCATTTCCAGCTCGGCCACGGAGCCGACTGTCAGGTGGTCGAACTTCTCGGTGAATTCCAGGACGGCCTGGTCACCGCGGGTTTTGACCTCGTGCAGGATGTGACGTACCGACTCATTCACCCGGTGATCAGCGCTGTCGTCCCGGGTCAGCAGTTTGGCCAGTGCGCTGTCGAAGTCGCCTTGGGAGGCGTTCAGTCGTTTGATGGTAAGGTCGGTCATTTCACTGTTCCTGCTTCAGGAGAACATTGCGTTGGTCTTTCTGTGGTGCCGGAATTACCGGGGTCTGAAGAAAGCCTTCTTCTGACCCCGGGAGTCGGGCATTGGCGGGCGGAAGGGATCAGGTAAGGCCTTCCAAAACCCGCTCCTTGCGGCACGTCCCTGTGACGCTTGAGCTCCGCCATCCATGGCTCCGCACAGTTTTGGAAGGCCTTACCTGATCCCTTCGTCATACATTGGCGATGGGACGAAGAGGTAGGGGTCTGAAGAAAGCTTCCTTCTGCCCCTTACTTTCCAGCTCGCCGCTTTTCGACTGCTGCCGCCATTTTTTCGATTATGGGGTTTATCCGCCCATGTTTCATCTTCATGGACGCCCGGTTCACCACCAGCCGGCTGCTGATGTGTTCGATCAGTTCCCGGGCTTCGAGGCCGTTGGCCTTCAGGGTATTACCGGTATCGACAATATCGACGATCTCGTCGGCCAGGCCGAGGATCGGGGCCAGTTCCATTGCACCGTACAGTTTGATGATATCGGCCTGACGCCCCTGGGCGGAATAGTACCTTCGAGCCAGGTTGACGAACTTGGTGGCCACCTTGATGCGGCCGTTCGGGGGTGTCTGGCCTTTCGGGCCGGCGGTCATCAGGCGGCAGCGGGAGATGTTCAGGTCCAGGGGCTCGTACAGGCCTTCCGCACCATGTTCCATCAGCACATCCTTGCCGGTCACGCCCAGGTCCGCGCCGCCGTACTGGACATAGGTCGGCACGTCGGTGGCGCGGATGATCAGTACGCGCACATCGGGGTCGGTGGTGGGAAACACCAGCTTGCGGGATTTGTTCACGTCGTCCAGCAGCTCGATGCCGGCTTCCGCCAGCAGCGGCAGGGTTTCTTCGAGGATTCGTCCCTTCGACAAGGCGATGGTAATGGAATCTGTCATGCGTCCTTCCGGTTTCCCGTCTGTGTCTGTCAGGCCGGCAGGCGGCGGATGCTCGCGCCCAGCAGTTGCAGTTTCTCTTCAATGCATTCGTAGCCGCGATCGATGTGGTAGATGCGGTCCACGATGGTGTCGCCATTGGCCACCAGGCCGGCGATGACCAGGCTGGCCGAGGCCCGCAGGTCGGTCGCCATCACCGGGGCACCGGTCAGGTGCTCGACGCCCTTGATGATGGCGGCGTTACCTTCCAGGGTGATGTCCGCGCCCATGCGGCCAAGTTCCTGCAGGTGCATGAAGCGGTTCTCGAACACGGTTTCGACGATGGTGCCAGTGCCTTCGGCCACCGCATTCATGGCGGCGAACTGCGCCTGCATGTCGGTGGGGAACGCCGGGTACGGTGCGGTGCGCAGGCTCACCGCTTTCGGTCGTTTGCCCCTCATGTCCAGCGCGATCCAGTCCGGACCGGTATCGATGCGCGCGCCTGCCTCTTCCAGTTTCAGCAGCACCGCTTCCAGCAGGTCCTCCCGGGTGCTTTTGAGCTTGACCCGGCCACCGGTGGCAGCGGCCGCCACCAGGTAGGTGCCGGTTTCGATGCGGTCCGGCAGTACCCTGTAGTGACAGCCGTGCAGGCGCTCAACGCCGTTGATCTCGATGGTGGCGGTACCATGGCCCTTGATATCCGCACCCATGGCGATCAGGCACTCGGCCAGGTCGACCACTTCCGGCTCGCGGGCGGCGTTTTCGAGGATGGTCTTACCATCAGCCAGGGCTGCGGCCATCATCAGGTTCTCGGTACCGGTTACGGTCACGGTGTCCAGGAAGATATGGGCACCCTTCAGGCGGCCGTTGGTTTTGGCCTTGATGTAGCCGTTCTCGACCCTGATATCCGCACCCATCAGCTCCAGGCCGTGGATGTGCAGGTTGACCGGCCGGCTACCGATGGCACAACCACCGGGCAGGGACACCTCGGCCTCGCCGAAATGCGCCACCAGCGGGCCCAGCACCAGGATCGACGCGCGCATGGTCTTGACCAGCTCATAGGGCGCGTGGAAGTGCTCGATGGTGTTCGCGTGGATTTCCACACTCATCTTCTCATCAACGACCACTTCAACGCCCATGCGGCCCAGCAGCTCGATCATGGTGGTAATGTCGTGCAGGTGCGGCAGGTTGCCCACGGTGACCGGCTCGTCCGCCAGCAGGGTGGCAGCGAGGATCGGCAGTGCGGCGTTCTTGGCACCGGAAATACGGATTTCGCCATCAAGGGGTTTGCGCCCGCGAATCAGAAGTTTGTCCACAATAGAATTCCTGTGTCTGGCGGGCGTATCAGCCCTTGCGCCGGGCCCATTCTGCGGGAGTGAAGGCACGCGGGTGCAGGGCGTGGATGGTGCCGTCCATAATATGCTGGAACAGTGCCTTGTTGATCATTTGCTGCCGCTTGATGGTCGGCAGGCCTTCGAATACGTCACCCACCACGACGACCAGGTAATGGGTACCATCAACCTGGACCTGAACCTCGCATCCGGGCAAGGCTTCTTCGACCAGTTTTGTGACTTCGGCGGCGTCCATAAACTATCCTCGGGCGTTCTGGAAAAATCAGGGGCGGGATTGTAACCAATTAATCGGCGCGGGTCAGCCAGGCACTCAGGTTACTCAGTGATGCCAGGGAGGCGAGGCGCCCGTTGATGCCCCGAAAGCTCAGGCCCATGCCCTGCTTCCGGGCAAGCCGCTCCCAGCACAGCATCATGGAGAGCACCACACTGTGGGCGGTTTCAAGACCGGAGACATCGACCACGAGGTCGTCCCTGATGCCGGAAATCAACTGCTCCCCCTGCCGGCGAAGCGCAATGACCGACGAGGCGTTCACCTCGCCGGTCACGATCATTTCGCCATCCCGGAGTTCGACGCGCGGTGCGGAAGGACTCATGAGTTGTCTGTGACCCCGTCCAGATCAATTTCCTTGGCGGCATCGGTCCAACCGTCGATTACTGCCTGGATCCGGCCCTGGTTCTCTTCCATCTCCTGGCTGAAACGGTCCCTGAACGCGAGGCCGATGTTTACCCCCTCGACAATCACGTTTTCCACCAGCCACTGACCATCGTTGTTCCGGTACATTGAATAGACCACCGGATAGCGGTTGCCCGAGGAACTGATGACTTCCAGTCGGACCGAGGCCCGATCTTCGTTCCGCGGCAAAATGGTAGCTTCCTGAACGTCAATCCTGAAGTCCCGGGCATCCACCAGGGACCTGGCATAACTGTCGAACAGGCTGCGCTTGAACTTCTCGACAAACTGATCGCGCTGCTCTGGAGTTGTCTGGCGGGCGTAACGACCCATCACCCGGGCGGCGATGCGACGGAAATCCACGAAATCGGTCAGGGTCTCGTTCATGCTCCGGTAGAAGGCCTCAGAATCCTCCTTATACAGGGCCCGCTCCTTATTCAACTTCTCCACCAGCTTCCGGGTGTTTACGTCCACGTATTCCCGCAGCTCTTCAGCCTGGCCGGACTGGTCAGCCTGCGCCTGCGCCTGGGCAACCACCGCTGCCACCAGGGTCAGTGCCAGCAAAAGTCGTTGAGTCAAAGCAACCATCAGGATCTCCCGCTATCTCTGTTCGGTCAGTGCTCCGGCGGTCAACGACCGGAGGCAAAGTTACTGATCAACCGTTCAAGGTTCATGGCAGACTGGGTGGAGTAGAAAGTATCACCGTCTTGCAGCGATTCCATGTCTCCACCGACCGATATGTCAATATACTGTTCGCCGAGCAGGCCCGATGTACGTATTACTGCGGAACTGTCCGCCGGGATGTTGTCCACCTCGTCATAAATCGACATTTTCACCCGGGCCTGGAAGGTTTCCTTGTCGAGGGAAACGGACTCGATGGTACCCACCGTCACCCCGGCCATGGACACCTTGCCCCGGGGTCTGAGGCCGCCGGTATCGTTGAAATTGGCGTACAGGGTGTAGGTGCTCTCGGCGGCCTTGGGCGACAACCCGCTGACCTGAAGCGCCAGCACCAGCAAAGCCGCCAGCCCCGCAACCATGAACAGACCAACAATGATTTCAATGGTTCTCTGTGCCATTACCGGCTCCCGTTGATCAATCTCAGAAATCGCCGAACATTACGGCGGTTAGCACAAAATCCAGCCCCAGTACCGCCAGCGACGAGTAAACCACGGTCTTGGTGGTGGCGGAACTGATTCCGGCGGATGTGGGCACACAGTCATAGCCCTGGAACACCGCTATCCAGGCGCAGACGAATCCGAACACGACACTCTTGATGAAGCCGTTCATCACGTCGTCCGTGAAATCCACGGAGGACTGCATGTTGCTCCAGAACGAGCCTTCGAACACGCCCAGCCATTCCACACCGACCAGCATGCCGCCATAGATACCGACCACAGAGAAAATGAGCGCCAGTACCGGCATGGCAATAAAGCCGGCCCACAGGCGCGGCGCAATCACCCGGCGCAGGGGGTCCACCCCCATCATTTCCATACTGGACAGCTGCTCGGTGGCCTTCATCAGGCCGATCTCCGCAGTGAGGGCCGAGCCAGCCCGGCCGGCGAACAGCAAGGCGGTGACCACCGGCCCCAGCTCCCGTACCAGGGTCAGTGCAATCATCTGACCAATGGCAGCCTCGGAACCGAAATCCGAGAGGATGGTGTAACCCTGTAACCCCAGCACCATGCCGATGAACAGGCCGGAAACCACCACAATGGCCAGGGACAACACTCCGACCTCATAAATCTGTCTGACCAGCAGCGGAAAGCCCGTCACCGGGCGCGGCACGCCGCTCAGCACTCCGGCGAGAAAACGCCCGGAGCGGCCAAGGGAAGCGACAACATTGAGGCCCAGCCGGCCCAGGGAAGCGATACGGTCCAGCATCAGGCATCTCCTTTCAGGCCGAAGTCCTTGCCAGCGTCATCCGCCGGATAATGGAAAGGCACCGGTCCGTCCGGCTGCCCCTGCAGGAACTGCTGGACCTGGTCTGACGGGTGCGCCTTCAGTTCCCCGGGGGTGCCCTCGCCGATGACCTTGCCGTCGGCAATGATGCAGGCGTAATGGCAGATACTGAGAGACTCGGGCACGTCGTGGGACACCAGCACACTGGTCAGCCCCATGGAGCTGTTGAGATCCCGGATCAGTTTTACCAGCACACCCATGGCAATGGGATCCTGGCCGGCAAAGGGTTCGTCGTACATGATCAGCTCAGGATCCAGGGCAATGCTCCGGGCCAGGGCGACCCGCCGGGTCATGCCTCCGGACAGTTCGGAAGGCATCAGGTGGCGGGCACCCCGCAGGCCGACAGCCTCGAGCTTCATCAGCACAATGTCGTGAATCATGTCTTCAGGCAGCCTTGTGTGCACCCGCAGCGGGAAAGCCACGTTTTCATAGACACTCAGGTCGGTGAACAGAGCGCCACTCTGGAACAGCATTCCCATTTTCTCGCGCAGCGCGTACAGGGCCTTGCGCTTGAGGCGCGGCACCTCATGGCCGGCCACCCGGACGCTGCCGCTGTCCGGGCGCAGTTGCCCCCCGATCAGCCGCAGCAGCGTGGTCTTTCCTGTTCCACTGGGGCCCATGATCGCGGTGATCCTGCCCCTGGGGATATCCAGGGTGATGCCATCGAAGATCCGCCGGCCGGAACGGGAAAAGATAACGTCCTTCAGAGATATGTATGCAGTCGAACCCATAATCTGTCCCTTTCGAGGAGGGGCTACATTATGCGATACGTCGCCTAACCTCAATATCCGGACAGTAAAATGTCCTGATGGTCATCGCCGGAATTCTCGAAAATGATATACTTCCGCCACTTTCAACACTGATTACCGGATTCCCCGATAAAAGCCAGGCCAGAGCCCGATGACCGAACAGACCAGCCACGATTTCCGTACTTCCGCCTTACGCGCCATTCGCATCGAACGCGATGCCATCGAGGCCCTCGAAGGCCGCATTGACGACCACTTCCTTCGCGCCTGCGAGACCATCATGGCCTGCAAGGGCCGGGTCGTGGTGACCGGCATGGGCAAATCCGGCCACATCGGCAACAAGATTGCGGCCACTCTGGCCAGCACCGGCACGCCGTCTTTCTTTGTCCACCCCGGCGAGGCCAGCCACGGTGACCTGGGCATGATCACCAGCCAGGATGTCGTCATTGCCATCTCCAACAGCGGTAACACCAGCGAGGTGGTGACCATCCTGCCCCTGATCGCACGCATGGGTGCACCTCTGATCAGCATGACCGGCAATCCGGACTCGGCGCTCGCGCGGGAAGCGGTGGCCAACCTGGATGTCCGTGTCGACGCCGAGGCCTGCCCGCTGGGCCTGGCTCCCACTTCCAGCACTACGGCAACCCTGGTGATGGGGGATGCATTAGCGGTGGCCCTGCTGGAAGCCCGGGGGTTCAGCGCCGAGGACTTCGCCTTCTCCCACCCCGGGGGCAGCCTGGGCCGGCGCCTGCTGCTCAAGGTTTCCGACATCATGCACACCGGCGGGCAGATTCCGGTGGTTACCGAGGGCACCACTCTCAGCGGCGCCCTGCTGGAAATGTCCCGCAAGGGCCTTGGCATGACCACGGTGGTGGACGCCAAAGGCAACCTCACAGGCGTCTTCACCGACGGTGACCTGCGTCGAACCCTGGACGGGGCCGTGGACATCCACAATACCGCCATCGAGGAAGTGATGACCCGCCACGGCAAGACCATTGCCGCCGACCACCTGGCGGCCGAGGCCCTGAACATCATGGAAGAGATGAAAATCAGCGCTCTGCCGGTCACCGACGAACAAGGCGCCCTGGTCGGCGCCATCAACATGCACGACCTGCTGCGGGCGGGAGTGATCTGATGGCCGGACTGACCAGCCCTCTTGCCGCCCGGTGGTCCGAAGAGCTGATCGCCAGGGCCGCCCGCATCCGCCTGATCGCACTGGACGTGGACGGCATCATGAGCGACGGCAAGCTCTATTTCAGCGCCAGTGGTGATGAACTCAAGGGTTTCAATATTCTTGATGGCCTGGGCCTGAAACAGCTGATGGCCGCCGGCATCACCGTGGCCGTCATCACTGGCCGGCGCTCGCCTTTGACCGAGAAGCGCATGAACGATCTGGGCATCCCGCACCTGATGCAGGGCCGCGAAGACAAGAAAGTGGCCTTGCAGGAACTGGTTCACAGCATGGACATTGCCCCGGAAGAAATTGCCTACATGGGAGACGACCTGCCCGACCTGCCGGCGCTGCGTTTTGCCGGGCTGGGTATTACCGTACCCAATGGCTACTGGCTGGTGCGGCAACACGCGGATTACTGCACCAGCGTGGCCGGTGGAAATGGCGCCGTACGGGAAGCCTGTGACCTGATCCTGGCCGCCCGGAACAAACTGGAAGCGGCGCTTGCGCCCTATCTGGGGCCCGCGGGATGAACGGCCCCCTGGAGTCGCTCCGGCGAGTCACCGAACGCCCGCTGCTGCGGGCGCTCGCGGTGATTGCCCTGGTCGCCGTGGCCCTGCTCCTGATGTGGCGCACTGACGAGCCACCAGCTCCGGACCCCGAAGCCGCTGCCCTGCGCGGCCCGGCCGAACCCGATGGTTTCGTGGTGGACGGCACCTACACCGCCTATGACGAGAGCGGCAACCTGGAAGTGCGCTTCTCCAGCCCGCGGATCGAGCAGTTCGAGAAGGGCAACATGGCCACCATGGTATCGCCCACCGCCGACATCCACGGCGAACCGGGCACCGAACCCTGGACAATCTCGGCGAACAACGGCAGCCTGTTACAGAACGAGAATCTGCTGTATCTGACCGGCAACGTGCGTATCATTCGCCCGATTGGCGACCGTGAGGCGACCCTGATCACGTCAAAGCTGACGCTGGACAACGATCAGAACATCCTCTATACCGACGCGCCGGTGGAGATCACCGATCGCACCGGCGTTACCCGTGCCACCGGCATGAAAGGCTGGATCAACGACCGAATTCTGGAGCTCAACTCCGACGTGGAAGGACGTTATGAGACCGTTCACTAAATACCCATCCGGCATACTGGCCGCCCTGCTGCTGGTCCTCAGTGGCCCGGCCCTGGCCTTCGACCCTGATTCCGGACAGCCGATCACCGTCAGCGCCGACAGCGCGCGGCTGGACGACACCAGGGGCGTGGCCACCTATTCCGGCGACGTCATCCTGACCCAGGGCAAAACCCGACTGACCGCCGAACGGGTGGTGCTTTACCGCGACACCGGGGACCTGAGCCGTATCGAGGCTTCCGGCAACCCGGCCCACTATACCCAGCCAGGCCGTGACGGCCAGGGCGAGACCGATGCCCGCGCCCTGAAAATTACCTGGTCTGCCACGGACCACCAACTAACCTTTGAACGCGAGGCGGTAATTGAGCAGAATGGCGACCTGTTCCGCGGCGACCTGATCCATTACGACACGGTTCGCCGGGTAGTTACCGCCGAGGGCGGACAGGACACGGGATCCGGCACTGGCCGGGTTGAAATGGTTATCCAGCCCCGCAACACCAAACAGGGATCCGATGGCAGTACTGAGAGCCAGTAACCTGGCAAAGAGCTACAAACAGAAACGGGTGGTGATCGACGTTTCCCTGGAAATCCAGAGCGGCGAGATCGTCGGCCTGCTCGGCCCCAACGGCGCCGGCAAGACCACCTGCTTTTACATGATCGTGGGCCTGGTGCCGGCCGATCGCGGGCGCATCACCATCGACGGCGAGGACATCACGCCGCTGCCCATGCACGGGCGCGCCCGCAAGGGTATCGGCTACCTGCCCCAGGAGGCCTCGGTGTTCCGCAAGCTGACCGTGCGGGACAACATCATGGCGATCCTCGAGACCCGCAAGGGCCTGAGCCCGGGCGAGCGGGATGCCAGGCTCGAAGAACTACTGGAAGAGTTCCACATCACCCACATCCGCGACAGCGTCGGCATGGCCCTGTCCGGCGGCGAGCGCCGGCGGGTGGAAATCGCCCGCGCCCTGGCCATGGAACCCGCCTTCATCCTGCTGGACGAACCCTTCGCCGGCGTGGATCCGATCTCGGTGAGCGACATCAAGCAAATCATCCGCCACCTGCGGGACAAGGGCATCGGGGTGCTGATAACCGACCACAACGTGCGGGAAACGCTGGATATCTGCGAGAACGCCTACATCGTCTCCGGGGGGCATATTATTGCCTCCGGGAGTTCGAAGGAGATTCTGGCGAATCAGCAGGTGAAGGAAGTGTATCTGGGGGATGAGTTTCGGCTTTGACCCCCTCCCCGCCACCTTTCATGTTCAATCTGACACCCAATTCCAGTAAACTCGGCAAAGAACTTGCTTGCTGCGGCAACCGGCTAGCATACAAAGCATTTTTTTCTCTGACGCCAAAGCAACAGAGCGTGACGAGTAACGGATCCTGAACCTATGGTGATGAAAGCTTCATTACAGTTAAAGCTGGGTCAGAGCCTGACCATGACACCCCAGCTGCAACAGGCGATCCGGCTTCTGCAGCTCTCCACTCTCGATCTGCAACAGGAAATCCAGCAGGCCCTTGATTCCAATCCGATGCTGGAAACCTCCGAAGACGACGACCAGGCCGAAGCACCGGCGGACAACACCGAAAACCGGGACGACCACGACCACGAACAGGGTTCCACTGCCAGTGCCGAAACCGGCGACGACTGGGACGACGCCGGCCCGGAATGGACCAGCGAGAACGAGGTTCCCGATAACATCCCGGATGACCTGCCGGTCGACACTGCCTGGGACGACATCTATCAGTCCGCCCCGGCTTCTTCGGCCCGCACTGACGACGACAACGAGCAGGACTTCGAGGCCCGCAACCCGCCCACCGAAACCCTGCACGATCACCTGGAATGGCAAATCAATCTCACGCCCATGAGCGAGCGGGACCGGGCCATCGCCCATGCCCTGCTCGATGCGGTGGACGATCGCGGCTACCTGACCAGCCCGCTGGAGGAAATCCATGCCGGCCTGCAGGACGATGCCGACGAGGACCCCCTGGAACTGGACGAGGTGGAAGCGGTACTGCACCGGCTGCAGCACCTGGACCCGGCTGGCGTGTTTGCCCGGGATCTGCAGGAATGCCTGCTGATCCAGCTCAACCAGCTGCCGCCGGACACCCCCTGGCTGGCCCAGGCCCGGCTGGTGATTACCCACTACATCAACCTCCTGGGTAACCGGGACTACGCTCAGCTGCTGCGCAGAAGCCGCCTGAAGGAAGACCAGCTGCGGGAAGTCCTGGCGCTGATTACCGGCCTCAACCCCCGGCCGGGTGATGTGATCGACCACGGCGAGCCGGATTATGTCATCCCCGATGTCATCGTCAGCAAACACAACGGCCGCTGGCGGGTGGAACTGAATCCGGAAATTGCCCCGCGCATCCGCGTGAATGCGAGCTATGCTTCCCTTATAAGGCGTGCGGACAGCAGCGCCGATAACACCTACCTGCGCGATCAATTGCAGGAAGCGAAGTGGTTCATCAAGAGCCTGCAGAGCCGGAATGAAACCCTCCTGAAGGTGGCCACCCGCATCGTGGAGCACCAGCAGGGCTTCCTGGACCAGGGTGAGGAGGCGATGAAGCCGCTGATCCTGTCCGACATCGCCCAGGCCGTGGACATGCACGAGTCCACCATCTCCCGGGTGACCACGCAGAAATACATGCACACGCCCCGGGGCATCTTTGAACTGAAGTACTTTTTCTCCAGCCATGTCAGCACGGATGAAGGGGGTGAATGTTCTTCAACGGCCATTCGCGCGATGATCAGGAAACTGATTGCCGCGGAAACTCCCAAAAAGCCATTGAGTGACAGTAAAATTGCAGCCATGCTAGGAGAACAGGGCATCAAGGTGGCAAGACGCACCGTGGCCAAATACCGGGAGGCAATGCATATTCCGCCTTCCAATGAACGCAAACGACTGGTGTAACAACAGGAGACGCCTATGCAACTCAATATTTCAGGCCATCACGTAGAACTGACTCCCCCCCTCAAGGATTATGTCACCGAGAAGTTCAACAGGCTGGAGCGTCACTTTGACCACATTTCCAACTGTCAGGTGACCCTGGAAGTCGACAAGGTGCGCCAGATTGCGGAGGGGACTCTGCATGTAGCGGGTGGCGGTGAAATTCATGCAAAGGCCGAGAACGACGACATGTACGCAGCGATCGATGCCCTGATCGACAAGCTGGATCGCCAGATCCTCAAGCACAAGGAAAAGAACGTAGACCGGATGCACGGTAACGGACAACGTTAACAGTCCGTCTCCATGCGGTAATCCAATGGCGCTGCGGCACTTCGGGTGTCGCAGCCTTTTTTTTACGGAAATGCAGCCGATCCATGAGCGATACATCCCTGACCATAGACAACATCCTTGTACCGGAGCTGACCCTCTGCCGGGTGCCGGCATCAAGCAAGAAGCGGGTTCTGGAGTTCATCGCTGAAAAGATCCACCAGCAGGATGAAACCCTGAGCGACACCGGAATCTTCAATAACCTGATCGCGCGCGAGCGGCTCGGAAGTACCGGAATCGGCCAGGGGATTGCCATCCCCCACTGCCGGCTGGAAGGTCTGGACCGGGTGATCGGTGCGCTGATGACGCTGGAGGAAAGTGTCGAGTTCGATGCCATCGACAACCAGCCCGTGGATCTGGTGTTTGCATTGATCGTGCCCAAGGAGGCGACCAGCGAGCATTTGGAACTGCTGAGCCAGCTGGCCGAGAAATTCAATGACCGGTCCTTCTGCAACCGGCTCCGTGAGTGCGAAGACGCCAGGACATTGTATGAGCGCATGACAGCCGCGAACGGCTGAACCCGACTGTACCGGAGGTATGCTGGGCATGAAGTTGATCATCGTGAGTGGCAGGTCAGGCTCAGGCAAGAGTACCGCACTGCATGTGCTGGAAGACCTGGGCTTCTACTGCATCGACAACCTTCCTATCGGGTTGCTGTTTCCGTTGACCCGGGAAGCGGCCGCCCGGGAAACGCCCGGGCAGTTGGACAAGATGGCCGTGAGCATTGATGCCCGGAACCTTTCCGGGCAGATTGCCAACTTCGAGGATATATACAGGCAGCTCCGGGAAACCGGGATCACCGTGGAAATCATTTTCCTGGACGCCGATGAACAGTCGCTGCTCCAGCGTTTCCATGCCACCCGTCGCAAGCACCCCCTGAGCGACGACAAGACCTCCCTGCGCGAAGCCATTACCAGCGAGAAGAAGCTGCTGGAGCCGCTGTCCAGGCTGGCGGACCTCTACATCAACACCACCGGCATGTCGATGTATGAACTGCGGGATCAGGTCAAGCAACGGGTGGTGGGCCGTAAGGAGCAGGAACTGGCCCTGCTGTTCCAGTCCTTCGGCTTCAAGCACGGGGTGCCGCTGGATTCCGATTACGTGTTTGATGTCCGCTGCCTGCCCAACCCCTACTGGGATACCAGCCTGCGCAAATACGCAGGCACCGACCAGCCGGTGATCGATTTTCTGGAACGGGAACCGGCCAGTCGCAAGATGGTCGATGACCTGATCGCTTTCCTGGACACCTGGCTGCCCGGCTTTGCCGAAAGCAACCGCAGCTACATGACCATTTCCATCGGCTGCACCGGCGGCCAGCACCGTTCCGTGTATATCTGCGAGCAGCTGGGCAAGCACTTCCGCAAACACTACGACAACGTACAGGTTCGTCACACCGAGCTGCCCCACCTGCAAGTCCGGGAAGAGACCTGAAGCACCATGATCCGCCGCCCCATCACCATCATCAACAAGCTCGGCCTGCATGCCCGCGCCACCGCCAAACTGGTGGCCACCGCCTCCGGGTTCGACAGCCAGGTCCGGATCGCCCGCAATGGCCGCGAGGTGGATGCCAAGAACATCATGCATGTGATGATGCTCGCCGCCAGCCAGGGCACCGAAGTGGAACTGATTGCCGAGGGGCCGGATGAGGAAGAGGCCATCGAGGCGCTGGTGGCGTTGATTGATGATTATTTTGGTGAGGGGGAGTAAAGGTGAAAACGCCTGACTCCGTTATAATAAAGGCGTTTTCAGCAAGCAGGTGATCCATGACCGATATTCTGGAAAAGAGCCAGGCCAGGCAGCGTTTGCGCTCTCTGAGTGAGGCGCTGGATAGCGGGGCCCTCAAGCAGGTTGCCCGCATCCTGAATGGCGGCCTGAGCCCCAGTGATGTCGCCCACCTGCTGGAATCCTCCCCTCCCCGCCAGCGTGCCCTGCTCTGGAATCTGGTGGAGAAGGATCTGGAGGGTGAAGTCCTCCAGTACCTGAGCGATGACATCCGTAGCTACTTCCTGAGCCAGATGAACGCCCGGGAACTGGCGGATATCATCGAGGACTTCGAGTCGGACGATCTTGCCGACTTGCTGCAACAGCTGCCGGACGCGGTGATCCAGGAAGTCCTGGACACCATGGACGAACAGGACCGGCTGCGGGTCGAGGAAGTGCTGGCCTATCCGGAGGACACCGCCGGTGGTCTGATGAACACGGACACCATCACGGTGCGCCCGGACATCACCATCGACGTCGTGCTCCGTTACCTGCGCTGGCACCGCAGCCTGCCACCGATGACCGACAGCCTGATTGTGGTCAGCCGGCGGGATGATTTTATCGGGGTATTGCCCATCACCCGGATTCTGGTATCCAACCCGGCGTCCACTGTGCGGGAGGTCATGAATACCGAAGTCGAGCCCATTCCCGTGACCCTGCCCGATACCAGGGTCGCGACCATGTTCGAACGCTATGACCTGATCTCGGCGCCGGTGGTCAACAAGGAAGGCCGGTTGCTCGGCCGCATCACCATTGATGATGTGGTCGACGTTATCCGGGAAGACGCCGACCACTCCCTGATGAGCATGGCCGGTCTGGACGAGGACGAAGACACCTTTGCCCCGGTCTGGAAAACCACCCGCCGCCGGGCTGTGTGGCTGGGGATCAACCTGGTCACCGCCTTCATCGCCTCGGCGGTGATCGGTCTGTTCGAAGCCACTATCAGCAAGGTGGTCGCCCTGGCGGTGCTGATGCCCATCGTCGCCAGCATGGGCGGCATTGCCGGCAGCCAGACCCTGACCCTGGTCATCCGCGGTATGGCCGTGGGCCAGATCAGCGGCGCCAATGTGCGATGGCTGTTGAACCGGGAATTCCTTGTAGGTGCCCTGAACGGACTGTTCTGGGCCCTGGTGGTGGCCACAGCCGCGGCCGCCTGGTTCCAGGACCTGATGATCGGTGGCATCATCGCCGCCGCCCTGGTTATCAACCTGGTGGCGGCCGCCTTTGTGGGCACCTTGTTGCCGCTGTTTCTCAAATCCCGGAACATTGATCCGGCACTGGCGGGGAGTGTCATCCTGACCACGGTGACGGATGTGGTGGGGTTCATGGCGTTTCTGGGGCTGGCGACCGTTTTTTATGCCTGATGGGCGAACTTGGAGTCACTATGACAGATCACCACAACGACGAACTCCGGGAAGAGCTCGCTCCCAGCAAATCCCGGATCAAGCGGGAGATGCATGCCCTGCAGGAAGTGGGCAAGCGCATGCTGGACCTGAGCGACGACCAGCTCGACAGCCTGCCCGTCAGCGATACCCTCAAGGCAGCCATCGTCGAGTCCAGGCGAATCCGCAAGAATGAGGCGCGCCGGCGGCACCTGCATTACATCGGCAAGGTCATGCGCAACGAGGAAGACCCGGAAGCCATCGAGCGCGGCCTCGATGCCTTCGACGCCGGCAGCGCCGAGCATACCCGCCGCCACCACCTGGCCGAGCGCTGGCGCGACCGGATGGTGGCCGAGGGGGACTCTGCCGTTGGCGAGTTTATTGATTACTGCCCGTCGGCGGATATCCAGCACCTGCGGAACCTGGCACGGAATGCGAAGCGGGAGGCCGGGAAGGAGAAGAATACCGGGCAGGCCAGGAAGCTGTTCCGGTATTTGCGGGAATGTATTGACGAAGTGCAATAGAATGACGCCGGGTTCAGAGTCTCCGGTGCTCCCACACCGGCATGTTCGTCCTCACCTGCTTCAGCCGCTCCAGATCCAGCTCGGCAGTAATTACCCCGGGGCCGTCTTGTTCACGCTCCGAGGTGATCCTGCCCCAGGGGTCGCAGATCAGGGTGTGGCCGTAGGTGCGGCGGCGTTCGCTGTTCTGGCCACCCTGACCGGGGGCGACCACCCAGACCTGGTTTTCGATCGCCCGGGCACGGATCAGGGCATGCCAGTGGGCATCACCGGTTTGCCAGGTGAAGGCGCTTGGCAGGCAGATCCACTCGGCGCCCTGCTCCCGCAGCGCGCGGAACAGCTCGGGGAAGCGCAGGTCATAACAGATGGCCATTCCCAGCTTGCCCACGGGCGTATCCAGGGTCACCACCTGTTCCCCCGGCTCGAAGGTGTCCGATTCCCGGTATTGGCCGTGGGCGTCCTCTACTTTGGCATCGAACAGATGAATCTTGTCGTATCGACCAACCTCCTGCCCCTGATCGTCATACACCAGGCAGGTGGCCCGCACCCGGTCCCCGATATCGGTTCCATCCGGTCGCCGGGCCAGAGGCAGGGAGCCACCCACAATCCAGATCCCGAGCTTCCGGGCCCGGACTGACAGGAAATCCCGGATTACCGGTTTGTCGCCCGCTTCTGTCCGGCCACAGTCAATCATGTCCCGGGTCGACAGCACGGCAAAGTTTTCCGGCAGTACCGCCACCTTCGCCCCCTGTCGGGCGGCATCGGCCAGCAACCGTTCCGCCTCGCGGAGATTCTCGTCGATATCCCGGGTGCTCACCATCTGGATCGCGGCTACCCGCTGTTTTGTCTCTGTGGCCATAAAATCCTTCTCCGCTCGCACTATTTGCCGGTGTCGAAGACCCGGCGAAGGTCGACCTCGGGATTATCCCAGGTCCCGGTAACACTATAGGAGGCACTGGTCAGTTTACTCAAAGGATCGCCCAGAATCTTGTCCAGCACGAACAAAGCACCACCGATCGGCGCGCCCGCCCCCATGAGCAGGGCCGCAAGAGGCAGGTTCTGGGTGAGCGGCAGGACCACCACCAGTCGCATGTCCAGGGTTTCCCGGGACAGGTCCGTGGTACCGCTCAGTTTGAACGCGCCGGAAGGACCGACTATCTGCAGTTCGGGATTCATGGTCACCAGTCCGCTGGCGATCCGGGCCTTGCCGGAAATGGCGTCAAAAGCCACACCCCGTTCATACAGGTCGGAAAAATCCAGTTTCAGGCGCCGCCAAAGGGTGTCAGAGTTCAGCAGGTTGAAGATCCGGAACACCTGGGCGCTGCTGTTCTGTTCCAGAATCATCCCGTCATCCAGCCGCAGGCTTACCGTTCCGCTGACCTCACGCAGGGAGAAATTATCGGGTCGCCCGGGCCAGTCCAGGTCGAGCTCGATATTGGTCTTCCGGTTTTCCAGCGGGATTTCCGTGCCGAACAAGCGTTTCAGGTCGGTCAGGGCTCCGCCGGTCAGGGAACCGGCGAAGCGGCTGATTTCCCGGTCGCCAGCGATGCTCCAGGTCATATCGCCCTGCAGAGTCAGGGAGTTCAGACGCCCATCGATGTCATTGACCTTGAGCTGGAACGGCTCCGGGCGCAGCAGGAACGTCCAGCTGCCCAGGCTGTCGTCGTTAAGCTGAAGGTCGGCGATGCTGACATCGATATCCGGCCAGCTGCCCATATCCAGCGCCCGGAAGGCGTCCAGTTGTTCTTCGAGGGTCAGCAACTCAGGTTTGGCTGCCCGTTGTTCATCATCACGAACCAGTCTCAGCACATCGAAATCGGCCTGCACCGGCTCGTCACCGTCTGGAAGCACGACCCGGCCCACCGCCCGCTCGGAACGGGTACTCAGCACCCAGCTGTCTTCAAGCTGCAGGGCATTGACCTGGATATTCCTGAGGGTATGGGAACCCAGGTAAAGCTGCCCCAGGGTCAGGTCGAAACCGGTGTCATGCCAGAGGAAATCAAAGCCCATCCGGTTCTCCCAGCTGCCTGCGATCCGCAGCCCCTCTTTCGCCCGGAGGTCGATGGTCGCCTCCAGCGGCGCCTGTTCCCCGGCACGCTTGGCCAGGGGTTCCGGCCAGTCCACGGCGAGGCCCTCGAGGTTGGAACGCACCCGGATTCCGGACGTGGTGTCCGTGCCGAACGTCAAGGCGGCGGAATACTCCAGGGTACCCTTGAGCCCGAATCCGCTGTCACTGTCCAGGCCGGCCTGGCGGAAGACGTCCGGGACCGTGAGCTGACCATCCTGGCGAATGGCAAGGCCCTTCCCGTCCGCGCGTACGCTGAGGCTGACCGCCACCGGGTCACCGAAGAACCGGGCCCGGATCGGCCCCCCGGAAAAGCCATCGACGCTATGATAAGTGAGATCTCCGGAGAGCCCGGTCCAGCTCAGATTGGTGCCCGGATAACGCACCGAACCATTGGAGGTCTGAACCCGGGCCCGGACCACAGGTTCCCCGCCCTCGCCCAGAGGCACCTCGAGAGCCAGGTCCAGGGCGTAGTCGCCCCCGTATTCCAGGCTCCGGGCCTCGGGGCCGGCCATCTCGCCCAACGGGCTGTTGTCCATCCAGAAGGGCACGGCATCACCGGGTACACTTGCCGCCGCATCCACATAAAGCACGGCACCCTCATCGCGGGGGATTACCTTCACCCGGCCCGGGCCCAGTTCCAGGCCGCCGGTCCGGCCAGACTCCAGCTGAACGTCGGTATTGCCGTTGTGGATATCGACCCTGCCCCGCGCCGACGTCACTTCCGGCCAGTGTTCGTCGTAGCGAACAGTTGCGTCCTCGAAGTTGTACCACATGGACGACACGAACGAACCCCGGGGCGCATCGCGGCCGACCTGGCCATGGCCATAATAGACCCCCTCGGTGATCCGTATCTCGGTGACCGCTGTTGTCAGCCATTCATACAGGCCAGGATCTACAAGCTTTGCCGGCACGAAATCTGCCAGCATCCCGGCTCGCCCCTCCCCGACACCGACGCGAAGACCGAGATTGTCCTCGCCCTCACGGTCCATGCGCAGATCAAAGGCGCCGGTCAGGTTGGTACTGTCGCCATAGCGCATCCGGATGTTATCGGAATACACGCGAGTGACGGGACCGTCCAGTAACCAGGCGACGGTGCCCTGCACTTCCCGGAACGACCAGTCGTCCCGGAACAGCTCGGGAAAGCCAAGGGTGACGGGCTCTCCGGACGGCATCAGTGTCACCGAGCCGGAATTGCGGCGCAGGGCAATCCGGCCATTCAGACCGGAGGCGCCCGGAGCGCCGCCGGCGGCCTGGACCCGGACGTCGCGCAGCAGGCCGGTGAGTTCAAATTCCGCCAGATCCCCGGCCGGAAGTCTCAGATGTACACGATCGAGATAACCGCCCGGACGATAGTTCTCGAGCGTACGGCCCGCCGGTTCCGGCAGCAGCGGCAAAATGGCAAGCAGGCGGGACAGAGGACCCAGGGGCAGAGCATCCGCCACGACTTCGACATCCCCGGTATCCCGGGGCATCAGCCGCACACTGAAGGGCGGGACAGTGACCTCATTCCAGGTCCATTGCAGCTTCCGGAGATGGATCTCCCCCCCCGAGACCAGCCCGGAGCCGCCAGTTTCCGCCCGGCGCCAGCCGAAACGGGCACTGATGTTCTCGATCGGCGCCAGGGATTCACTGCCCACACCCAGTTGCAAATAGGGCGTCTGTATCGAGCCGTTTGCCTGCTGAAGCAGGCCATCCCGGAAGGTCAGCCAAAGCTGCCCTCCCAGATCGAAACCTTCGACACGGAGCGTGCGCCACTGGTATTCGTCAATCAGGCCGTCGAACAGCCGCCCGGAATCCACGTCCAGGTACAGCTGGCCGGTAAAGTCGCCACCGAAGACATTCCGCCCGACCAGGCTGAAACTGGCCAGTTGCCAGGTGGTGCCAGGCTGCATGGCGCGCCCGGAGGCCTGTAACAGGCCGCCGCGGTAGACCAGATCCATCCGGGGAATCTCAAGATCACGCGACTGGCCCCGCTTGTCCCGGATCGCCAGGTTGACGCGGGTCAGTTTGACGTAGGGGTCAGCCAACCAGCGTCCCGCCAGCTCAAGCCAGTCCTGAAACCGGCGCCCGGCAGACGCCGGCAGTTCCGCACCCTCGATGCCCACCTTGCCATCCGGGGTCTGGTTGAGAGTCAGTTCCAGACCATCGGCTTCGAAAGCGCCAAAAACCACCCGCAACCGGAACAGCGAAGCAAGGAAATCAAGGCGGATCCGCAGGTGTTGCAAACGGGCAACATAGTCACCGGTCCCGGGTTCGGTGATGTCGATATCCCGGGCCAGTATGGTCGGGTCGAGCCAGTTCCAGCGCGCGTCGAGGCCACCGATTTTCACCTGCCTGCCGGTGCGTGCGGAGAGTTCGGCTTCGAGGTTGTCCCGGAAGCTGTCAATATTCTGGGTCAGTTGCCGGCCGATGCCCGCGTACAGCGCAAACAGCAGAAGTACCGCCAGCAGGGACCACCACACCAGGCTCGCCAGCCGTGCAGCGAGGCGTACCGGCCGGCTTTCGGGAGGCAGGTTCGTTAACGGCGGTCCGTGATCAGCTGAGGACATGGATTCCGTTACTCCCCGGGCCGGTAACCTGCGCGGGCATCAGAGCAGCACAACATCGTACTGCTCCTGGCTGTAGAAAGGCTCCACCTGGAAGCGGATGGTCTTGGCGATGAAGGTCTCGAGGTCGGCCACGTTGTCGGACTCTTCGTCCAGTAACCGGTCCACCACTTTCTGGGAGGCCATCACCAGATAACTCTCGGCGTCGTAGGCCCGGTTGACCCGCAGAATTTCCCGGAAGATTTCGTAACAGACGGTCTCGGCGGTTTTCAGGAAGCCGCGACCATCACACACCGGGCAGGGTTCACACAGCACCTGACCCAGGCTCTCGGTGGTGCGTTTTCGGGTCATTTCCACCAGGCCCAGTTCAGACACGCCGGTGATCCTGGTCTTGGCGTGGTCCCGTTCCAGCATCTTTTCCAGCATTCGGAGGACCTGGCGCTGGTGCTCGGAATCCTCCATATCGATGAAATCGATGATGATGATGCCACCAAGATTGCGCAACCGCAGCTGACGGCTGATTGACCGGGCGGCTTCCAGGTTGGTTTTGAAGATGGTTTCTTCCAGATTCCGGTGGCCGACGAAGGCGCCGGTATTGATGTCGATGGTGGTCATCGCCTCGGTCTGGTCGATGATGACGTAACCGCCCGACTTCAGCTGAACCTTGCGGCTCAGGGCCTTCTGGATCTCATCCTCCACCGAGTACAGATCGAAGATCGGACGCTCGCCGGGGTAGTACTCCACCATGTCGGCGAACTCGGTGACGAATTCCTGGACGAACTCCATCACCCGCTGGTAGCTCTCCCGGCTATCGATCCGGACCTTCTCGGTCTGGGGCCGCACCAGATCGCGGATGGTGCGGATAAACAGTGGCAGATCCTGGTACACCACCGCCGGGGCCTGCACCCTGGCGATGCGCTCCTGAATGGACTGGCTGAGCCGGTGCAGGTATCTCATGTCACCGATCAGGTCCCCGTCCGGGGCTGCCTCGGCGGCAGTCCGGATGATGTAGCCGCCCTGCACGGCACTGTCTGCCGACGCCTCCCCGAGCAGGGCCTTGAGGCGCTCCCGCTCGGTGTCGTCCTCGATGCGCTGGGAGATGCCGATATGACTGACGCCGGGCATGAACACCAGGTACCGGGACGGAATCGACAATTGGGTGGTGAGGCGGGCACCCTTGGTGCCAATGGGATCCTTGGTCACCTGAACCACCAGGGACTGGCCTTCCCGCAGCAGGGTGCGGATGTCCGGTACGGTTTTGGGGCCTTCGGTCAGGTCCTCGGCCCCTGACTGGCTGCCGATCACATCCGAGGCGTGGATAAAGGCGGCGCGCTCCAGGCCAATATCGACGAACGCGGCCTCCATGCCAGGCAGTACGCGGACGACTTTACCCTTGTAGATGTTGCCCACGATGCCCTTGCGGCTGGTGCGCTCGATGTAGGCCTCCTGCAACATGCCGTTTTCCACCAGGGCGACCCGGGTTTCCACCGGCGTAACGTTGATCAGGATTTCTTCACTCATTCTCGGCTCTCCAGACTGCCTGGCCAGTTCGTCCATACCGGGAAGCCGGCCCGGGCCAGAAGTTCGGCGGTCTGCTGCAACGGCAGTCCGACCACGGCGCTGTAACTTCCCCTGAGTTCCTTGACAAAAATACCACCAAGACCCTGGATTCCATAACTTCCGGCCTTGTCCATGGGCTCCCCACTGGCAACATAGGCGTTGATCTCGTCCCCGCCCAGTTGGCGAAATTCCACATCGGTCACCACCAGGCAGGACCGGCACTGCCCGCGATGTGCCAGCGCCACCCCGGTCATCACCTGATGGACCTTGCCCGAAAGCCGCGCCAGGGTGGCACAGGCATCGGCCCGGCTCACCGGCTTACCCAGAATATCACCACCGAGGACCACGGACGTATCGGAACCGATTACCAGTGCTTCCGGATACTCCGCAGCCACCGCCAGGGCTTTTTCCCGGGCCAGGCGCTCGACGCAGGCTTCCGCCGACTCGGCCGGAAGCGGGGTTTCGTCCGCGTTGGCCGGGCGGGTTGAGAAGTCCAGTCCGATCTGCTTCAGAAGCTCTGCCCGGCGCGGTGAGGCAGAGGCAAGAATCAGGTGCGACATCGTTAACCCAGCTTCCGGTTGAGGTTATCAAGGAGTACACACACCACCGGCCAGATCACGGCACTGGTGGCTGCCGGCCAGAGGTACCCGAACCCGGCGTCACCTCCGGTTCCGAGTACCTGCTTGATGAAATGCACCAACATCTGGTTGATACCGAGCAGCAGGAACACCATCAGGCATTGCTGCGGCACCGGGTACATACGCAGGCGTTGGTGGATGGTCAGCACCAGGAAAGCAATCAGGCCCATAGCCATGGCGTTCACACCCAGGGGCGTTGCCTCCAGCACATCCAGCAGCAGCCCCAGGAACCAGGCCAGCACAATGCCGAACCGGGCCGGTGCCCGGAAAGTCCAGTAGAACACCACCAGGCCCAGCCACTCGGGCCGGAACCCGAACCAGCCGACCGGGAACAGGGAGATGCTCAGCACCAGTGCCAGCACCACGGAAATCATGAAGACCGGATAACTGATTACCGACAACATCAGCTGTCTCCCCCGGATTCTGTCGTCTGACCAGCGGATTCTTCCGGTTCGGCAGTTTCAGGCGGGAATACCGCCAGGACCAGGCGACTCTGGTTCAACTGCGCCTTGGGCGTGGCCTGGATGGAAACGAAGGGTTCGCCCGGCTCTTTGGTGATCCGGGACACCTCGGCCACCGGGTAACCCCGGGGGAAGCGGCCACCCAGGCCGGAACTGACCAGCAGGTCGCCCTCGCGGATATCGGCGGTGTCCGGCACATGCACCAGTTCCAGCGCATCGGGGTCGCCGGTGCCCAGCAGGATTGCCCTCAGGCCGTTGCGGACCACTTCCACGGGCACGGCGTGGCTGCTGTCCGAGACCAGCAACACCCTGGAGGTGATCTGGCTGGCCTGCACCACCTGGCCCATCAGGCCGTGGCCATCGAGGATCGCCTGGCCCGGGCTGACGCCGTCGCTCAGGCCCTTGTTGATAATGACTTCGTGGGAAAAGGGATCAGGCGATACTCCGACCACCTCGCCGACAATGACGCGGTCGTCCAGCACTTCCGAGGAGTTCATCAACCGGCGCAGCTCGTTATTCTCGGAGGCAAGCGCCGCATATTTGAGCGCGCGGCGTTCAAGAATAAGCAGGCGGGCGCGGAGGTCTTCGTTCTCCTGCTGCAGGTCTTCTTTCGACACGAACAGGCCGGCGAACCAGTCGCTGAACTGGTAGGGGGCATTGCCCAGCCAGTATACGGGGGCGAGACCGGTGGCGATGGTACTGCGCACCGGTGAGAGCTTGTCCAAACGAGCGTCGGCAACGATTAACGCTGCCGACGCAAGAATGATCAGGAAGAGTCTGAACCCCGGAACGGGGCCCTGGACGAAAATGGTTTTAATGGCCAGTCCTCCCCACGGGCTCAGCCCTCCTGGAAGAACATTCCGATGCCACCGCGATCAATGACTTCCAGTGCCTTGCCGCCACCCCGGGCGACACAGGTCAGCGGGTCTTCGGCGATGATTACCGGCAGACCGGTCTCTTCACTGATGAGTTTGTCCAGGCCGTGCAGCAGGGCGCCACCGCCGGTCAGCACGATGCCGCGTTCGGCGATATCGGAGGCCAGTTCGGGCGGCGACTGTTCCAGGGCGCTCTTGACGGTCTGGACGATCTGGGCCAGGGATTCCTGCAGGGCGTCGAGGATCTCTTCGCTGTTCAGGGTGAAAGCCCGGGGTACGCCTTCGGCCAGGTTGCGGCCGCGCACGTCGATCTCGCGGACTTCCAGGCCTTCGTAGGCACAGCCGATCTCGTGCTTGATACGCTCGGCAGTGGAGTCACCGATCAGGCTGCCGTAGTTGCGGCGCACGTAGGTGACGATGGCTTCGTCGAACTTGTCACCACCGACCCGCACGGATTCGGCATAGACGATGCCGTTGAGGGAGATGATGGCGATCTCGGTGGTACCGCCACCGATGTCGACGATCATGGAACCACTGGCTTCCTCGACCGGCAGGCCGGCACCGATGGCGGCGGCCATGGGTTCTTCGATCAGGAATACTTCCCGGGCGCCGGCGCCGAGTGCGGATTCGCGGATGGCCTTGCGTTCCACCTGGGTGGATTTGCTGGGCACGCACACGAGTACGCGCGGGCTCGGGGTGATGAAGCTGTTCTCGTGCACTTTGTGGATGAAGTGCTGGAGCATTTTTTCGGTGACGACGAAGTCGGCAATCACACCATCTTTCATGGGGCGGATGGCGGTGATGTTCCCCGGAGTACGGCCGAGCATGCGTTTGGCTTCGGAGCCTACGGCGGCGACCATTTTCTGGGAGTTGTTGGTGCGGATGGCAACCACGGAGGGCTCGTTCAGGACGATACCCCGTTCTCGCACGTATATAAGGGTGTTGGCGGTGCCCAGGTCGATGGACAGGTCGCTGGAGAAGATGCCTCGGAGTCTTTTGATCAACATTCGTGTAGTTTCAACCTGAGAGTTGCGGTTGCGAGAAGAATGCGGCAACTTTAGCAGTGAGCACCTGCTCAGGCAAGGCGCCATCGGGGCCTCTGCCTTACCATTGTCACATTTTGCACATTATTCAGGGCCTCCCGCGATTGTTCGAATCTGTTACCATAGTCGATTGATTCTGACTTCGGTGAAGGGGCGCTTGGGGGACAGCTTTCCAAAACCCGCTCAAGCACGTCCCTGTGGCGCTTGAGCTCCGCCATCCATGGCTCCGCACAGTTTTGGAAAGCTGTCCCCCAAGCACCCCCAAGCCCACGGGTAGCCTTCGCTGCCCGATCCGCGTTTATTAAAGAGATTTCATTTATCTGGGAGGCAATGTGAGCATTTCCCGCGAGGACATTGAAAAAGTTGCCGTGCTCGCCCGCATCAGGGTGGACGACGAGCAGGTTTCGGCACTGGAGAAGGATCTGGGCAACATCCTTGATCTGGTGGATCAGTTGAGTGCCGCAGATACCGGTTCCGTGGAGCCGATGGCGCACCCGCTCGATGCGGTTCAGCGGTTGCGGCCGGATGAAGTGACCGAGACCAATCAGCGGGAGGCGTTCCAGGCCATTGCGCCGGCGACCGAGGACGGTCTGTATCTGGTTCCGAAGGTTATTGAGTGAGCCCTGGCGGGAATCAGTTATCGGACCATCTGACGATCAGCGATTTCAGGATTTATCATGCATAACAAGTCTGTAGCAGAGCTTTCCCGCGAGCTTGAGAGCGGCAGGATTTCCAGTGTGGAGCTGACCCGGGAGTTCCTGGACCGTCTGAAGCAGGAAGACGGCAAGTACAACAGCTTTATTACCATCACCGAGGAGCAGGCCCTGGCGGAGGCCGGAGCCGCTGACGAGCTGCGGGCCGCCGGCAAGGCTACGGCCTGGACCGGGGTGCCTTTTGCCCATAAGGACATTTTCTGCACCAACGGGGTTCGCACCACTTGTGGTTCGAAGATGCTGGAGAACTTCGTGCCGCCGTACGATGCGACGGTGACGGAGAGGTTCCGGCAGGTCGGAGCGGTGTGTCTGGGCAAGACCAACATGGACGAGTTCGCCATGGGGTCTTCCAACGAGTCCAGCTATTTTGGTGCCGTGACCAACCCGTGGGGGCTGTCTTCCGGTGAGAAGCGGGTGCCGGGTGGTTCGTCCGGTGGGTCGGCGGCGGCTGTAGCGGCGCGTCTGGTGCCGGCGGCGACGGCGACCGATACCGGCGGTTCGATTCGCCAGCCGGCGGCGCTGTGTGGTGTGACCGGGCTGAAGCCGACCTATGGCCGGGTGTCCCGTTACGGCATGATTGCCTTTGCTTCGTCCCTGGATCAGGGCGGCTCTATCGCCAGGAGCGCAGAAGATAATGCGCTGATGCTGAATGTAATGGCGGGGTTTGATCCGAAGGATTCCACCTCGATCGACCGGGAGGTGCCGGATTACACCGCGACCCTGAACGAGCCACTGAAAGGCCTGAGGATTGGTCTGCCGAAGGAATATTTCACCGATCAGTTGTCTCCGGCCATGGAGGAGCAGGTTCGCAACGCGGTCAGGGAATACGAGAAGCTGGGCGCGACGGTGCAGGAGGTATCCCTGCCGAACGCGAAGCTGGCGATTGCCGCCTATTATGTGATCGCCCCGGCGGAGGCTTCGGCCAACCTGTCCCGGTTTGACGGTGTGCGTTACGGTTACCGCTGCGAGGATCCGAAGGATCTGATGGATATGTATACCCGGACCCGCGCCGAAGGCTTCGGGGCCGAGGTGAAGCGCCGGATTCTGGTGGGCACCTATGCCCTGTCCCATGGTTACTATGATGCCTATTACCTCAAGGCCCAGAAGGTGCGCCGCCTGATCCGGCAGGATTTTGCCAGTGCCTTCGGGGAAGTGGATGTGCTGATGAGCCCCACCTCCCCGTCTCCGGCGTTTATCCAGGGTGAGAAGACCAGCGATCCGGTGACCATGTATCTGGAGGACATCTTCACCATTGCCATCAACCTCGCGGGACTGCCGGCCATGTCCGTGCCGGCCGGTTTTGTCGACGGGTTGCCGGTGGGCCTGCAGATCATTGGTGATTACTTTGCCGAAGCCCGGCTGCTCAATGCCGCCCACCAGTTCCAGCAGGTGACCGACTGGCACCAGCGTGAACCGAAATAAGCCCGACAGAGGAGACGAACACATGCAGTGGGATATCGTGATCGGGCTGGAAATTCACGTTCAGCTCGCCACCCGGAGCAA
>JAXHVJ010000034.1:14028-27082 GCA_034189235.1 Pseudomonadota bacterium | reverse complement strand
AACAACCTGGGCCACGCCCTCGGCGAACACCTTGCCGGGCTCGACAATATGCCCACCGATGCGCACTGCCAGGCCGCCCAACACCCGGTTTTCCTCGACGACATCGGCAATCAGCGGCTCATTGTCCACGCCGTTTTGCAGAGAGAGCACCGGAACGGAGCCGGCCCGGAGCCAGTCGCCGAGTTCCTTCATCACCGGTCCGGTCGCAGTCGATTTCAGGGCAACCGCAACCAGATCAAAGTCATCCGGCTGATATTTCTGCACCAGTGCTGCATGATCCACCGCCGGCAACCGGCAATCCAGCTTCTCGCCCTCGTAATCTACCCGAAGCCCCGCGCTTTGCAGGGCCCTCAGGTGCTCACCCCGGGCGGTGAGCACTACCAAGTGACCCGCTTTGGCAAGCCGGGCCGCGTAATAGGCGCCGATCCCGCCGGCGCCGATCATCAATATTTTAAAGGACATGGTATGAGATCCTTCTGTTGAATGGCCGTCACTTTACTACATTCGTGACTTCCATACGTCCGATCGAGACAGCCCGAAGCGGTACAACACACCGGCAACCAGCGCAACCACAACCCCCGACAGGGCAAAGGACACGCCAAAACCGCCCGCTTCCAGGATCGCACCGAACAGCAGCGGAGCCAGGAAGTGGATCGCCCGGTTGGCCATCAGCCGCATACCGAGCGCCCCGGCCCGCTGGGCTTTCTCGACATTTTCCGCCAGCACCACCATTGACAAGGGTTGGCACAGGCCGGCTCCGAGTCCCACCAGGACCGACAACAGCGCGACGAGAGGCGCATTCCCGGCAAATCCGAGGCAGCCCAGCCCGAGCGAGAGCGTGCCAAGGGACAGGTAGGTCGCGTTTTCCCGACCGCCCACCAAAGCAATGATCCTCGGAATGAACGGGCGTGCGAGCATGGACACACCCGCCCGCAGGCTGACCAGAACACCGATCACTGCGGCGCTCATTCCGAGGCTGTCGAGATACACCGGGAGGTAACTGCCATACACGCCCAGCGCGAACATGCCGGCAATCGTGATCAGCACGGAAATCTGCACGCCGGTATTCGCCCGCATCAGCCTGGCCTGGGCCCGGAATCCGGTTTGCGATCGGGCTACCCGCTCGCCCCGGTTCGCCTCGCCGCTCAGCAGCAGGCCGGTAACGCCGCCAGCCAGGGCGATCGCGGCCATCACCAGGAAAAGACTGCCTACCCCGCCTGCTACTTCAATCCAGCCTCCGGCCAGCAGAGGCCCGATCACCTGGCCGCCGGACAGCCAGGTCGCATACCACCCGAAATAGCCTTCAAGCCGTTCTCCGGTCGCCAGTGACGAAATTACAGTCTGCGCCGAGAGCACCATCTGCAGGTGAGCCAACCCGACCAGCAGCTGGCCGGCGATCAGGCCATAGAAACCCGGCACTGCCTGCATCAACACCAGTCCCACCACCATGACCAGCGCGCCCGCCACCAGGGTCACCCGGCCGCCATGCCGCGTGACCACGCCTCCCAGCGGAATGGCCAGCAGAAACGGGAGCAGGTACTGGGAACTCAGCACCACGCCCAGCATCAGTGGGGTCGCGCCCAACTCCAGGCCATAGACCGGAACCGTCACCAGCAACATCGAGTAGACGACGAAACAGAACGTCAGCGATACGCAGACGGACACGAAATTTCGTTTGGTCTCGTCAGCAGGCAAGAGCGTAATCTCCATAATCTCCAGGCAAAGGGTTTATCGGTCGTTTGCCTTTCGGCCACCGAACCGATTATTGTGAGTTGTTTCGTATGCTACCTGAAAGCCATGTATCAGAGAGAACCCATGAATCCGACCATTGAACTTTTGAAATCCCACCGCTCCATCCGCAAGTTCAAGGATCAGGAGATCCCCCGTGAGCTGCTGGAGGAGCTGGTTCGCGCCGGCCAGTGCGCCGCCACGTCCAACCACGTACAGGCATACTCCGTCATCCACGTGGTCAACCCGGAGAATCGCCGGAAGATTTCCGAACTGGCCGGAGGTCAGGCCCATGTGGTGGAAGCTTCGGATTTCCTGGTGTTCTGCGCCGACATGAAGCGTCCCACCGAAGCCGCTGAGCGGGCGGGCGCCGACGTGGTCCGGGGCATGACCGAGCAGCTGGTGGTGGCCAGCGTGGATACCGCCCTGATGGCCCAGAACGTTGCGGTTGCCGCCGAATCCGAGGGCCTCGGGCTGTGCTACGTGGGCGGGATCCGGAATGACCCGGCCCAGGTGGCCGAGATTCTGAAATTGCCTGAGCATGTCTACCCGGTGTTCGGCATGAGCCTGGGCTACCCGGACCAGGATCCGGAAGTGAAGCCCCGGCTGCCGCTGGAGGCCATCCTCAAGGAAGATTATTACGACGACAGCAAGGACGAGGAGCAGGTCGCTGCGTTCGACGACACCATGCATCAGTATTACCTGGACCGCACCGGTGGCAACAAGGATTCCAACTGGTCGAAGGAGCTGAAACCACTGTTCACGACCAAGCTGCGCCCGCACATGAAGGAATTCCTCAACAAGCGCGGGTTCGGGGTCAGATAACCGTGGCGCCTTGCCACGGATCGCCGGTGGCTCAGGTTACAGCTTCTCCCAGACCGTCACCTCAGAGAAACTGTGCTGGAACTTGTTCCGGGTCTCCCGGATCACGAACGGCACACTGTGAGGATCCACCAGCAGCCGGAAATGGGGCGCGAGCATATCCTGCAGGCCGTCAAAGGTGGTGTAGTCCTCACCATCCTTCCGGAAGCCACCAACCCAGGCGTCGCGGGGCGTGTACTCCTCCAGCCAGGTGTACGGGGAGGCAATGACCAGCAGGCCATTCCCGGTGATGCGCTCGGGGATCGTGGTCAGGAACTTTGACGGCTGGTACAGGCGGTCGATCAGGTTGGCTGCCAGCACCAGATCGTAGCCGGTGAACCGGGGTCTGAGATCACAGGCATCGCCCTGGTGGAACGCCACGCGGCCAACCGTATCCTCGAGCCCCAGCGATGCCAGGGACCGCTCCTGGTAACTCACCAGTTCGCCCTCTTCCGGCCGGGCGTAGCGCACCTGCTTCTGTTTCGCCATTTCCGCCGCTGCGCTGACAAAACGTTCGGAAAAGTCGACACCATCGACGTGGTCAAAGCGGGTGGCCAGCTCGAAGGTGGCCCGTCCGCAGGCACAACCCAGATCCAGGGCCTTGCCGTGGTCCCGACCGTCCATCGCGTCGAAACACAGCCGCGCCAGTTCCTGGGGGAAATTCGGCTCGCCGTGCCAGGATTCACCAAAGTGGAATTCCAGGTACTGCGCCAGTGTGGTGTCACTCTCGTAATAGCCGCTGGGCTCGTTCACATGCATCTCCTCATAACCGAATCCATCGTCACAGCACCAAAGCTCGTCTCAGCCATTGCCCGCTTCCCTGTTATCAGTTCCGGCACCCGTTCCGATCAGCGGGGCCAGCCACGGCAGCAATTCGGGGCAGGCACCCAGGTCCAGCACGAATTCCTGTCCCCGCGCAGCACTGGTCAGGTAACATCAGGGGGGGCAGGCGCCAGCGATCCGGGTTTGAATGATAGCTTAGCGCCGGTTTGCCCCGACAGGAAAAAATTCCCCGGGCAGGCGCCATCGTGTGGCCAGTCCCGGGTGCTTGAATCCCGGTCGCCCGGGCTCCACACTTTCTTCGGGCACATCCATGAAAACCATGGCCAGAAACAGGTGGGCAATTGCCTGCACGTCAATGCCAGCAACTGCACGGGTAGCCATAACTCCCTTAACCTGCCCGTCGTTCCAGACCTCTGAGGAGCACCATGTCCAAACACCCTGACTATTCCCTGCTTGAACTGGCCTCGGTCCGCGAGGGCGACACCGTGGGCACCACATTGGCAAACAGCGTCGCCTATGCCCAACACGCCGAAAAACTGGGGTTCAGGCGGTTCTGGCTGGCCGAACACCACAACATGGAGGGCATTTCCAGCTCGGCGACCTCGGTACTGATCGGCCACATTGCGGGCAAGACCTCCACCATCCGCGTCGGCTCAGGTGGTGTGATGCTACCCAACCACCCGCCGCTGGTAATTGCCGAACAGTTCGGGACTCTGGAATCGCTTTATCCGGGCCGGATTGACCTCGGCCTGGGTCGCGCCCCTGGCACCGATCCGGTAACGTCCCGGGCTCTGCGCCGGGACGGCTTGGGTGCCGAACAGTTCCCGGAAGACGTCGCCCGGCTGCAAACCCTGCTGGGACCGTTACAGCCGGGCCAGCCGGTGAAGGCGATTCCCGGCGCGGGCACCAACGTCCCGATCTGGCTACTGGGCTCCAGCCTTTACAGTGCCCAGCTGGCGGCCATGCGCGGCCTGCCCTATGCCTTTGCCGGCCATTTCGCACCGCGGCTGTACCGGGAGGCCCTGAGAGTCTACCGGGACAATTTCCAGCCTTCAGAGCAACTTGCCGAACCCTATGTCATGCTTGCCGTGCCGGCCGTAGCCGCTGATTCGGTGGAAGAAGCACGCTTTCTGGCCACCACCAGCTACCAGAGAATCCTGGCGCTGTTCCGTGGCCAGCCGCTGTGGATGAAGCCTCCGGTGGAAACCATGGAGGGCCTGTGGAATGCCGGCGAAGAAGCCAGTGTCCGGGACTTTCTCGGCCTGCAACTGCTGGGAGATGCCACAACAATCCGCCAGCAGATCGACAACCTGCTGTCGACGGTCGAGGTGGAAGAACTGATGTTCACAGTGGACATTTACGACCCCGCGAAGCGCCGCCATGCCCTGGACATCCTGGCGGCTACCCGGGATCAGAGCACGGATTCCACCGCCTCGATCAACTGAGGGTCCCGACACTCCATGGAGGAAGACCGACATGCCCGGAGAAACTATCCACCTGTTCCTGTCCCACGGCCTGGAAAGCGGACCCGGAAGCACCAAGATCCAGGCACTGAAACAGGCGGCGGAGGCTTTCCCTGGTGTCCGGGCCGAGGCCATTGACCACCGCAGCAGCAAGGACCCAGAGGTCCGGCTGCAGCAGATGCGAGGCGCCATGGAGAAGGCCGGCGCTGAGCCGGCACGCACGATCCTGGCCGGCTCCAGCATGGGCGGCTGGGTCTGCGCCCGGACCAGTGCCCTCACTCCGGTGCTCGGTTGTTTCCTGCTGGCACCGGCATTGGCACTGCCCGGCTACCCTCAGTCCAGTCCCCTCATTCAGGCGAGACACACCCGGATCATCCACGGCTGGGATGACCATGTGGTACCGGTGATGCCGGTTCTGGAACTGGCCCGGAAGCAACGGATCCCAACCCTGGTCCTGCCCGACGGGCACCGGCTCCGGAACAGTGTCGACACAGTGGTGCGGGAGTTCACCCTCTTCGTTGAAACCTGCCTGTCGGAACTGAATCCATCCTGAATTCATGCACTTGTGATCCGGCTAAAACGTGTATTCAGTATTGGCTTATTTCCGCCATCTTCTTGCGAAAATCACTTTGTTTTGCCAATCTTTATAGATGTAACAATGGATTAACGTATAAATAACGAGCGGAGACAACCGATGAGCAGCAAGAGTAAATTCAGGAAACTGGCTGGCATTTCAGCGCTGGCACTTGCCGGCCTGACCGCGGCAAATGCCGTAAACGCCGCCAACTGGCGCTATGCCCATGAAGAGTACGAAGGCGATGTTCAGGACGTATTTGCTTACAAGTTCAAGGAATACATCGAAGAAAACTCGGACCACACCCTGCAGGTATACCGCTTCGGCGAGCTGGGCGAATCCGACGACATCATGGAGCAAACCCAGGCCGGCATCCTGAACTTCGTAAACCAGTCCCCCGGTTTCACCGGCTCCCTGATCCCGGAAGCCCAGATTTTCTTCATCCCGTATCTCATGCCGACTGACATGGATACCGTCATCGAATTTTTCCGTGAGAGCAAGGCGATCAACGAGGACTTCCCGGAGCTTTACTCCGAGAAAGGCCTGGAACTGCTGAAGATGTACCCGGAAGGCGAGATGGTCGTCACTGTCGACGAGCCTGTCACCAAGCCTGCGGACTTCAAGAACAAGAAGATCCGGGTCATGACTAACCCGCTTCTGTCCGAGACCTACTCCGCCTTCGGCGCGACTCCGACCCCGCTGCCCTGGGGTGAGGTTTACGGTGCCCTGCAGACCAACATGATCCAGGGTCAGGAAAACCCGATTTTCTGGATCGAGTCCGGCGGTCTGTACGAGGTCTCACCGAACCTGGTCTTCACCGGCCACGGCTGGTTCACCACTGCCATGATGGCGAACCAGAACTTCTACAGCGGCCTGTCTGACGAAGACAAGAAGCTGATTCAGGGTGCTGCAGACTACGCCTTTGAAGAGATCATCGTGCATATTGATGGTCTGGCTGACGAAGCCCTGAAGAAAATCAAGGCCAACAGTGACGAAGTCACCGTTACCCGCCTGACGGATGAACAGATCGAAGCCTTCAAGGCCCGTGCGCCGCAGGTGGAAAAGAAGTTCATCGAAATGACTGGCGAGCGCGGCAAAGAGCTGCTCAACCAGTTCAAGGAAGACCTGAAAAAAGTTCAGAACGACTGATCTGAAGGAAACTGTCCCGCCGGCCGCCGCCGGCGGGACCCGGTCTTAATCCCGCCCCGCCGTCCCGTACCGGCCGGGAGCAAAATGTTCTGGAGCGCAACCCATGTCCGAGAATTCCCCGGATCCAGAAGATGACACCGGCCCCTACGAGTCAGGCCTGCCCGGGTTTCTGGGAACCATTGATGTCTGGATAAGCAAGGTTGAAGCGGTCATGCTTGCTCTGGGCGTTATCCTGATGGCTATCAATACCTGCGTGAACGTTATCGCACGGTATGTCTTCGGCGAAGGTCTTTTCTTCTCCGGTGAAATCAACCGGATTCTCATTATCCTGATCACCTTTGCCGGCATCGGTTACGCGGCCCGCTATGGTCGCCACATCCGCATGTCCGCCGTCTACGATGCTATCCCCACCAAGGGACGCAAGGTCCTGATGATCATCATTGCCCTGTTCACCTCAGTGGTGATGTTTTTCCTGTGTTACCACTCCTACGGTTACATAGCGACACTCTACGACCGTGGCCGGATCCTGCCCGCTCTCGGGTTCGAGATCTGGTGGATCTACATCTGGGCTCCGGTCGGCTTTGCCATAACCGGCATCCAGTACTTCCTGACTGCCATCAAGAACTTCACCAGCAAGGATGTATATCTCTCCACTGTCGTCATTGATGGCTATGCCGATACCGAATCGGAAGTATGAACCCCGCAGCTGAACTCAGGCAAGGATAAGAAATCATGGCAACTATAATGATGGTGATCATGATCGGGTTATTGCTGCTGGGCTTCCCGATGATGGTTCCGCTGATTACCGGCGCGGTGGTCGGCTTTGTGATGATGTTTGACGGCTTCGGCCAGATGCAAACCTTCATCCAGCAAATGATGGGGGGCATCCGGCCGGCGTCGTTGATTGCGGTACCGATGTTCATTCTGGCTGCCGATATCATGACCCGGGGGCAGTCCGCGGACCGGCTGATCAACATGGTCATGGCCTTTATCGGCCATGTGAAGGGTGGCCTGGCGATCAGTACCGCCACCTCCTGCACACTGTTCGGTGCGGTTTCGGGCTCGACCCAGGCCACCGTGGTTGCGGTGGGTTCCCCGCTGCGCCCGAAGATGCTGAAGGCCGGCTACTCCGATCCCTTTACCCTGGCACTGATCATCAACTCCAGTGACATCGCGTTCCTGATCCCGCCGAGTATCGGCATGATCATCTACGGGGTTATCTCCGAAACCTCCATTGCCGAACTGTTCATTGCCGGTATCGGTCCGGGCATCCTGATCCTGTTCATGTTCTCGATCTACTGCCTGATCTATGCCTACAAGAACAATGTGCCCACCGAAGAGAAAGCCACCTGGAAACAGCGAGCGGTATCGGTTCGCCAGGCACTCTGGCCACTGTTCTTCCCGGTCATCATTGTCGGCGGCATCTACGGCGGCATCTTCAGTCCGACCGAAGCAGCGGCAGTCTGTGTGCTCTATGCTTTCCTGCTCGAGTTTGTGGTATTCCGATCGCTCAAGCTGGCTGATATCTACAGGATTGCCAAGTCGACCGGCCTGATAACTGCAGTTGTCTTTATCCTGGTAGCAGTGGGCAACGGCTTCTCCTGGATCATTTCCTTTGCCCAGATTCCGCAAACCATTCTGGAGGCCGTCGGTGTTAACGAGGCCGGCCCCGTAGGGGTACTGATTGCGATCTGCGTGGCGTTTTTCATTGCCTGCATGTTCGTGGATCCCATCGTGGTGATCCTGGTGCTGACTCCCATCTTCGCGCCGGCTATCGCGGCGACTGGCCTGGATCCGGTTCTGGTGGGTGTGTTGATCACACTGCAGGTGGCGATCGGTTCGGCAACGCCACCGTTCGGCTGTGACATTTTCACCGCGATCGCCATTTTCAAAAGGCCGTATCTTGAAGTCATTCGCGGAACACCGCCGTTTATCGTTATGCTGGTCGCCGCCGCAGGCCTGATTATCGCCTTCCCGGACATTGCCCTGTTCCTGAGGGACGTGGCGTTCAGGGACTAATGGAGAGACTCAAGGGTCCTTAAGGAGACACTCATGTTCAAAAGAATCCTGGTCGCGGTGGACGGCTCCAAGACCTCACTGAAGGCGCTGGACAAGGCCATCGATCTTCAGAAACTGATTCCCGAGGCCGAGATCTACATTCTTTGCGTGTACAAACACCACAGCCTGTTCGAGGCGTCCCTGTCGATCGGTCGCCCGGCCGGGATGGACATCCCGGACAAGGTACTCTCGGAGTATGCGAAGAACGTGGTGAACCATGCCAAGGAACTGGCAAAGGAACATGGCGCCACCAAGGTCCGGGGCTTTGTGAAGGCTGGCAAACCATCCAGAGTGATCATCAAGTTTGCCCAGGACAAGGAAGCCGACCTGATTGTGGTCGGTACCAAGGGTACCAACAGCGACAAGGACGGCATGTTCCTGGGCAGTGTCTCTCACCGGGTCGCTTCCCATGCCAAGTGTCCGGTGCTGGTGGTCTGAGGTTCCGCTTCGCCCGGGATAGTGCCCTCAGGCGTTATCCCGGGGCCGTGCCATCACCACTACCGCCAGTAACGCCGACCCCGCCATCAGCAGCAAGGCCACCGCATTCAGCACCGGCGTTGACCCCTCCCGTAAGCGGTTGAAAAGGGCAACGGTCAGAGGGGTGTCGCTGCCGGTGAGCATCACCGTGGTATTGAAGTTCTCGAACGACATCAGGAACGCCATCGCCGCTGCCCCGAAGATGGACGGCAGCAGCCACGGTAGCGTGACCGTAAACCAGGCCACCAGGGGTGTCGCACCCAGGTTCAGCGCCGCCTCTTCCAGTTGCCGGTCAAACTTGCGCAGGCGGGCAGCAATCACCAGGGTGGCGAGTGTGGCAATAAAGGCCACCTGGCCCATCACCACCAGCGTCATCCCCGGCCGGAACACGTCCAGTTCGATGCCCCACAGTCGCGAGGCATCATTGGCCATGCCGCTGTAGAACACCAGGATTGACACACCCAGAATCACTCCGGGAATCACCAGCGGCAGCAACATCAGCAGGTACAGGAACTCCTTGCCGCGGAACTCCAGGCGCTCGAACAGTACCGCATTGACACATCCCAGGATAATGCTGACCACCGTAACCCGGAAGGCGATTTTGGTACTCACCCAGAGCGCTGACAACAGGGTGTCATCGTGAAACAGGCCGGTTCGGCCGCCAGAGCCGTCCGCCAGATACCAGTCCAGGGTAAAGCCCTTCCAGGGCAGGGATGGAAACGGGGCATCATTGAACGCAAACACGACGGTCACGGTCAGTGGCAAGGCCAGATAGACAAAGAACGCCACCAGGTAGACGAAATACAGGCCATCAAACCAGCGGGAGCGGGGCACGGACCGGATCATGCCGTCACCCCATGACCTTGCGCAGGGACTGGCCGGAGATTTTCAGACCCAGCCAGACGATCAGCGATGACAGCACCAGCAGCAGAACACCGAGGGCGGCGCCCTGCTCCCAGTTAAAGCGGGTGATGAACTGGGTGAAGATCTGCCCGGTGAACCAGGCGCTGTCCTTGCCGCCCATGAGGATGGGGGTGAGGTAACTGCCAAGGGTCAGCATGAACACCACGATACAGCCGGACACGATACCCGGCATTGCCCAGGGCACCACCACCTCGCGCAGCACAGTCAGGTGGCTGCCTCCGAGATCATATCCGGCCTCCACCAGGCTTTCGTCCATGCCGTCCAGGGTGGTGACCAGCGGCACCACCATGAACAGCAGGCCGTTGTAGACCAGCCCGATGATCACTGCCACGTCGTTATAGAGCATTTCCACCGGGCCATCAGCCCAGCCCAGGGCCTGCAGCCAGGAACTGAACAGGCCACTTTCCCGCAACAGGATCATCCAGCCGTAGGTGCGCACCAGCTCACTGGCCCAGAAGGGCACGAGACACGCCAGAAACAATACCCCCTTGGCACGGCCGCGCGCCAGCCTCGCGATATACCAGGCGATGGGGAAGGCAATCAGCAAGGTGAGAAAGGTGGTGAACAGGGACATCACGCCGGTACGGACAAAGGTGCGCCAGTAATAGGACTCGGTAAAGAAATTCCGGTACTGCTCGAGCCCCCACGCCAGGGTGTCCCAGCTCTCGCGGACCTGGAAGGAGACCCGCAGCATCTGCAAGTGTGGCAACAGCACCAGCAACACAATCCACAGCAGGAAGGGGGTGAGCAACAGCCACAGGGACAGTCGACCGGCACCGGAGTTCATGCTGCCCCCGGGGCGAACACCCGTGCCAGCAGCGGGTCCCACGCCAACTGGACGTTGGCACCTTCCCGTAAACGGGGCGCCGAGCCGTCCTGAGGCAACCGGGCATACAGGGTCTGGCCGGCGCTGTCGGCCTCAAGGCGACTGTTGGCGCCATCAAACAGGGTAGCGCTCACCGAAGCCCTGAGAGCCGAGTATTCAGGCCTCAGGGCGTCTCCTCCCAATACCAGGGATTCCGGGCGAATGAACAGGTGCGCCCGCCCACCGATTGCCGGCGCGCTCTGGCCGAGCCGGCCGCGAACCTGGCTGCCATCATCCAGCCGGAGTTCCGCCAGCCCGTCCTGCACGGCCATCAGCTCGCCGGTGAGGCGATTGTTATCGCCGACAAATCCGGCCACAAACGGCGTGGCCGGTTCCCGATAGAGTTCTTCCGGCGGGGCCACCTGATCAAACCGGCCATCCTTCATCACGGCGACCTGGTCCGACATCACCATGGCCTCGGACTGGTCATGGGTGATGTACACGAAGGTGGTGCCGAATGCCTTCTGCAGATGCTTGAGTTCGATTTTCATCTGCTCCCGCAGTTTCAGATCCAGCGCCCCCAGGGGCTCGTCGAGCAACAACAGGGTAGGCTCCAGCACCAGGCAGCGGGCCAGGGCCACACGCTGGCGCTGGCCACCGGAGAGCTCGCCGGGATTGCGGTTTTCCATGCCGGGCAGCCCCATCTGTTCCAGTACCCGCGCGATCCGGGTCCGACGCTCGGCGGCCGGCACTTTCCGGCGTTTCAGGCCATAACCGATATTGTCTCCCACCGACATGGTCGGGAACAGAGCCAGGTGCTGGAACACCATGTTGACCGGGCGCCGGTTCGGCGGAACATCGTTCATCCGGGCGCCGCGAATATGAATGTCCCCTTCATCGGGCCGGTCAAAACCCGCCAGCAACCGCAGCAGGGTGGTCTTGCCGCAGCCCGAGGGCCCCAGGATCGAGAAGAACGTGCCCGCAGGCACGTCGAGAGAAACATGGTCCACTGCGGCATTGCTGCCAAAGCGGCGGACCAGGTTCGAGCAGAACAGGTCGGACTCTGTCCCCACGGGAATCAGTTCGCAGCCTGGACGCGGTCCAGCACCCGCCCTTCCAGGGTTTCCAGGCCCGGCGGTACCGGCGGGTACCACTTGATGTTGTTGATCGCCTGGTCACTGAAGCTGGCCCGGTAGGCATCCCGCAGATCCGCCCGGACAAACTCGTCCGCGCCCCTGGAGGCGGTAAAATTGCCCGAAGCGTTGGTGATTCGGGCGGCAATCTCGGGCTGCATCACGAAATTGATCCACTGGTAGGCGGCGTCCTCGTTTTCACTGCGACGGGGAATGGCGAACGTATCGATCCAGCCCAGGGCGCCGGAGTCCGGGGCCACGAAACGGATCTCCGGGTTTTCGGCATTCAGTTTCCAGCCGCCGGCATCCCATGCCATGGCCGCGGTCACCTCGCCGGTACGCAGCAATGCCAGCAGCTGGTCGCCACCGGTCCAGTACGTCTTCACGTTGCTCTTGCAGTCGATCAGCTTGTCTTCCACTTTCGCCAGGATCGACTCGTATTCGTCACGGTCGTTATAGGCCGCAAAGGGGTCCATGCCCATGGCGAAGGCAAAACCGATCAGTGTCGGGCGCTTGAGACGGTAACTGACCTTGCCGGCCACCGCAGGGTCGCACAGATCGGTGTAATCGGTGACCGTATCTGCCACCGAACGGTGGACGATCAGGCCGCTGGTACCCCAGACCGAGGGCACGCCGTAGAAGCTGCCATCAAGCTCGGTGGAGTCCTGAGTCGCCTTGACCATGGACGGCTGCAGCTGGCCGGTGTTGACGCGGCTGAAATCGACGGGCTTGTAGATATTGAACTGGCGCTGCACGCCGATGATCCGGTCCTGGCTGGGCTGGGCCAGGTCAAAGCCGGCGCCGCCGGTGGCCCGCAGTTTGGAGATCATGTCCTCGTTGTTGGAGAGGGTGACCTTCACATCGATACCGGTTTCTTCCTCGAACTGGGCCACCACATCATCGGGGGCATAGCCACCCCAGGTTATCAGCCGCAGCTCTTCAGCAAACAGGCTGCCGGAAAAAGTGACAGCAGCGAGGAAGGTGGAGCCAAGCAGTGCGGATGTCCTTGCGGTGCGCGATCCCATGATCTTTGTATCTCCTGATGACGGTAGGTAACAAGTTTGCTAACCAGTTGTTATCAGGAAGGTATAGACCATGC
>JAXHVJ010000034.1:0-13928 GCA_034189235.1 Pseudomonadota bacterium | reverse complement strand
CCCTCGATCTTGCTGCGATCGATGGGCATCAGCAGGCCTTCCTGGCGCATCTTGCTCACGTAGTAGGTGGAGGGCACGGCCAGGTCATAGGCGGCGCTGTCATCCAGCAGCTTGAGCTTGGCATACATGGCCTCGTTGCTGTCGTAGGTGGTGTAGACCACCTGAATGCCGGTCTCTTCCTCGAAGCGCGTCAGCACTTCCTGCGGCATGTATTCTGACCAGTTATACAGGTTCAGAATCTCCGGTTCGTCGGAACTGCAGCCAGTCAGGCCCATCGCCAGCAGTCCGGCCAGTGCGAGTTTCTTCATCGTTTGCTCCTTGTAAGAATCCATTGCGACAACATCAGCATAACCAGTGAAAACGCCAGTAACAGCGTGCCCAGGGCATTGACCTCGGGCTTGAGCCCCACCCGCACCATCGAATAGATGCGCAGGGGCAGAATTTCATAGCTGGGGCCACTGACAAAGGTACTGACCACCACATCGTCCAGTGACAGTGTAAACCCCAGCAGCCAGCCCGCCAGTAAGGCCGGCATGATGACCGGAATGAGTACCGTCCGGGTCATGGTGAAATCGGAGGCACCGAGATCCCGGGCCGCCTCGGGCAGGCTCTCGTCAAAGCCAGTCAGCCGGGCCATGACGGTAATCACCACGAACGGCAGACAGAAGGTGACATGGGCCAGCAGCAGTGACACGTAACCGAGCTGGATGCCCACCAGCAGGAACAGCGCCAGCAGCGATATGGCGAGAACGATTTCGGGAGACATCATCACCACGAACAGCATCCCGTTGAGCACTTTCTTGCCCCGGAACCGGTACCGGTGCAACGCCAGCGCCGTCAGTGCCCCGATAACGGTGGCAACGGTGGCGGCCGAAAGCGCCAGCCACAGGGAGTTCCACATGGCCTCCACCATGGCGTTGTTGTTGAACAGGGACTGGTACCAGCGAAGACTCAGACCGCCCCAGGTATAGCCACTGCGGGAGTCATTGAACGAGAACACCACCAGTACGCCAATGGGGACGTACAGCAGCAGATAGACCAGCACCAGATAGGCCCCTGGCAACCACCGGGTCATCCCGCACCCTCCTCACCGATGCGCTGCTTGCTCAGGCGGTGGGCGAGCATGAGGATGGCCATGGTGACGGTCAGCACAATGCTGGCGGCCGCCCCGAACGGCCAGTCCCGGGCGTCCAGGAACTGGTTCTTGATGACGTTTCCCACCAGCAGGTTGCGAGACCCACCCAGGATGTCTGGTACGAAAAAGAGCCCCATGGCTGGCAACAGCACCAGCATCACGCCCGCCAGAATCCCCGGCAGCGTCAGGGGCACGATCACGTGGATAAAGGTGGCAAAGCGGCCGGCGCCCAGGTCATGGGAGGCCAGTAACAGCTCCTGGCGCAGGTCGTCAAATACCGAGTATAGCGGCAGGATCATGAACGGGAGCAATAGATAGACCAGACCGATGATCACCGCGCCCTCCGTATAGAGCATCTGCAATGGCTTCTGGATTATCCCCAACGCCATAAGGGCATTATTGAGCAGGCCATTGGTAGCCAGAATCAGCTTGAGCGCGTACGTCCTGACCAGTGAGTTGGTCCAGAACGGTATGATCAGGAAGAAGATCAACAGCAGCTGGCGTTGCTTGCCCGGCTTCGACAAGGCCCAGGCAAACGGATAGCCGATCAACAGACAGACGAGGGTCGTCATCGCCGCCATATAGAGGGAATGCAGGAACACCTCGAGATACAGCGGGTCAAACAGCTGCCGGTAGGCATCCAGATTCAGGGGCAATGAGATGAACGTATCCGGATCCCGGGTCATCACACTGGCACCCACCACCAGCAGGTTAGGCGCCAGTACCAGGAACAGCAACCAGCCCCACACCAGCACCAGCACCGCCGTTCTGAACGGCTGCCGGTTAATGCCAGGCATCGGTCAGTGCATCCTCATGGACAGGCTCGTTCGCCTCTTCCGGGAGCAACCACTCCCAGCCATCGACCCAGCTCACCTTCACCGGTTCGCCCAACCGGTAATCGAAGGCGGGATCATCCTCGTCGAAAAACTCGCTGGCCAGTACTTCGGTGCCGTCTTCCAGGTGGATCACCGAGTCCAGCGTACTGCCCTTGTAGTTGCGCTCGACGATCTTCCCGGCCACGCCCTGTTCATCGGCCGGATCGAGCACCCGGATGTCCTCGGGGCGCAAAAGCACGTGCAATGGCTGCCCTTCCCGTACCGGGAAATCCGGGCGGCGCAGGGTCCGTTTCAGGCCGAACACATCCACGATGATGGAGCCGTCATGGATCGACTCCACTTCGCCCGGGAAAAAATTGGTTTCACCGACAAAACGCGCGGTAAACAGGTTGGCCGGGCGCTCGTACACTTCCCTGGGCGTACCCAGTTGCTGTACCAGACCATCCTTGAGCACCACCACCCGGTCGGACATGGACAACGCCTCTTCCTGGTCATGGGTGACAAACACGAAGGTGATGCCCAGCTCCCGCTGCAAGCGCTTCAGCTCCACCTGCATGGTGCGCCGCAACTTGTAATCCAGGGCCGAGAGCGGCTCATCCAGCAGCAGCAGTCGCGGGCGCTTGACCACCGCCCGGGCAATGGCCACGCGCTGTTGCTGGCCTCCGGACAACTGATGGGGCTTGCGGCGCATGTAATCCTGCAGCTGCACCATCGCCAGCGCTTCCTCGACCCGCCCGCGAATCTCCTCCCTGGGTCGCTTCTCCATTTTCAGGCCGTACGCGACGTTGTCGAACACCGACATGTGCGGGAACAGAGCGTAATGCTGGAACACGGTATTCAGGGGGCGGTGTTCCGGCGGGGTGCCGGTCAGGTCTTCCCCGGACAGTGTAATGATGCCGGCATCGGGATGTTCAAAACCCGCCATCAAACGCAGCAAGGTGGTTTTACCACAGCCTGACGGACCAAGGAGGGTAATGAATTCCCCATCGTAGATATCCAGGTTCAGGGAATCCAGAACGGTTTTGCCGTCAAACTGTTTGGTGAGATTACTCAGAGAAAGCAGTGTCTTTTTCATCGGCCCTGCCCGGAAAGTGAGCCCGCTATTCTTCCAGAAAGCGTAGCAGACAAAAAGGGGTGTCGGGGTAATCCGGAACCCCGGCGCCCCTTGTTCTCAGGGCCTTAAGCGTTTGGGGCGATTACTCGCCGGCAACACTGTTCAGGTAGGCCTTGTCCGAGATGTTGATCCAGGGACGTACCTGCTTCAGGTAGTCACGCTGGGAGGTGATGATTTCCCTGGCCAGCGGATCCTTTTCCGCCGCTTCTGCGAGCAGACGGTCTGTGGTTTGGCGCAGCGCCTCGATAACCTCCGGCGGGAACACCTTGTGGGTCACGTCCGGGTATTCTTCCTTCATCTTGTTCCAGGCAACACTGCTTTCATGCACACTCTGGATGTACATGTCGTAGGCAGCCGTACGCATAGCGACCCGGAGAATCTCCTGCAGATCCGACGGTAGTCCGTTCCAGGTCTGCTGGTTGATCAGGAACTGAACTTCGGCACCCGGCTCTTGCCAGCCGGAGTAATAGTACTTGGCGATCTGGTGGAAGCCCATGGGGAAGTCCAGCGCCGGGGCCACCCATTCCAGAGCGTCAATGGTGCCACGCTCAAGGGCACTATACAGCTCCCCGGGCGGGATATTGGTAACCGCGACGCCCAACTCCGACATGACCTCGCCGGCAAAGCCCGGGGTGCGCATCTTCAGACCCTTGAGATCTTCCACGGAGTTGATTTCCTCGCGGAACCATCCCCCCATCTGGTTACCGGTATTACCACCCGGGAACGACAGCAGGCCATAAGGCTCGTAGACCTTCTGCATGAGCTCCATGCCATCACCGTGATAGAACCAGGCGTACATTTCCGGGGCAATCAGGCCGAACGGAATGGTGGTGAAGTACATGGCATTGGGGATAGTGCCCTTGTAATAGTACGAAGCGGTGTGGCCCATGTCATACTGACCGGTGCGCACCAGATCAAAAATGCCGAAAGGCGCCTTGTGCTTGTTGGCGGCATCCACCCGGATTTTCAGCCGACCATCGGACATGGATTCGACCATGTCAGCGAAGTGCTCGGTGGTTTCCCCGAGGATTGGTGAATTCGGCCCCCAGGTCTGCGCCAGGGTCAGGGTATGGGTTTCCTGTGCCAGCGCAGACGCACTGAAGGCCGACGCCGCAACAGCCACCGCGGCAAAGAAAGTCTTGCGTAAATTCATGTTGTTGGCTTCCGTTTTTATAGGTATTAATAGGTATGTCTGGTCCATGACGATCTTAGCCTGCTAACGGCCTTGAGCCAATCTTTGTCATAAATCAGAGGCAGACTCTACGACATCATGCCACACAGGCACTAAGCGATTATCAAACTCCATGAATCCAAAATTCCCATGAAGCACCTGTTCCTTGTACGCCATGCCAAATCCAGCTGGGCGGATGCAACTCTCAGCGATCACCAACGCCCGCTCAACAGCCGGGGCGAGAGCCAGCTCGGCCCGCTGGGCCGCGCACTGGTCCGCGGCGGGGCCTTCGGCGGTACCATCCATGCCAGCGACGCTGTCAGGGCACAGCAGACCCTGGCAGGCGTTCTTCCGGAGGGATTTCCCGAAAACCGGGTTCACATCACTCCGGAGCTATATACCTTCGACTACCGCCGGCTCCTGCACTGGCTCACAGCTCTGGATGACAGGGAAGAGACTGTGACCGTCATCGGTCATAACCCCGCCTTGCTGGAACTGGCTCAATACCTGCTCAAGCATCCACCCGCCAACCTGCCCACGGCGGGCTTTGTGCACATCCGGTTACCGGACAAGCCCTGGCACAAGGTGGCTGCCGGTAAGGGTAAGGGTCGGCTCCAAGCCTTTCTCACGCCCAGGGAATTCAGTTATCAGCAGTTCGCCCGCAAGCAGAAAAAACGGGCAAGAACCACCGGTGACGAGCCCGGTCGCGACATTCCCGAGGCACTGTCACATCAGCTCCAACGACTTCGGGAGCTGGAACCGGGCGTCAAGGCAGGGCTGGATGACGAGTTCCTGCACCAGTTCCGGATTGCCATCCGGCGCAGCCGGGCCATTGCCGAATCGGTGGAGGAAGTCACCGGCGACAAATCCCTGAAACAATCCATCAAACAACTCAAGCGCCACGCCCGTGCCACCAGCCGGCTCCGGGATCTGCACGTATTCCTGCAGGAGCTGCCGGTTCTTTGCGACCATAACAACGAGTTGCAAACCGCCCTCGGTACCTGGGCAGAAACCGAGGCCGACCAGGAGCACCATGCCCTCGTCAAACGGCTGGAAAGCAAGGGCTACCGGGACGCCATGCACCGCTGGAGCAATCTGGTTCATTCCCGCCAGTTCCGGAAACTGGCAGGCCGGCTGACACCAAAAGACATCCGAAAGGCAGTGGGGAGCCGTTTAAAGGAGTTCAACTGGCGCACCGCCGAGCTGCTCCAGAACTCACCGGATGAGGACATTCACCGGCTAAGGAAGCTGCTCAAGCGCATCCGCTACCTGATGGAGCTGGATGCCAAAGGCTGGAAACAGCCGCTCAAGGTCCTGAAACAACGGCAAGAACTCTATGGACGGTTCCAGGACCTGCACGTACAGATCGAGCTGGTCAAAGCCTTCAGAACCCGGGCGCCGGAAACGCTGCCGGGGGCCGTCGACGGTCTGAAGGAAAGACTGGAACAGCAGAAAGCGGACGCCCGACGCCAGATACTTGCACTAGGCGGACTCGATGGCGCGCCCTGATCACATTTCCGGCACTCCGGCTTGGCTTGCCTATGGGCGCCCAAGGGTATCAAGTTCAGAAGGATGAAAGGCCTTGTCTGATGTTTCCCTGATGCAGCTCCTCCTGGCCAACCTGGCCATTATCGCTGGTGCCTGCCTTCAGGGAGTCGCCGGCTATGGCATCGGCACCCTGTCCGCGCCCCTGCTGTTCCTGATCAGCCCGATCCTGTTGCCGGCGCCTTTAGTGCTGAACGCCACGCTGCTGACCATCCTGATGCTGGTCCGCAACCGCGGGGCCCTGGAAATCCGGCAGGTGCGCTTTGCCATCGGTGGCGGCTTTGTCGGTATGATCCTGGCGGGCATTACCCTGGTGCTTATCTCCCCGAAAGGGTTCGAACTGGTGTTCGGCATCCTGATCCTGGCCGGTGTCGCCCTGAGCGTGGGCGGTCTCAAGCCCGGGCTCAATGCCCGCAACAGCGCCATCGCCGGTGCCGCTTCCACCTATATGGGCACCATCACCGCCGTCGGCGGGCCACCGATCGCCCTGATCTACCAGAACGAGAAGGGCCCGCTGGTCCGGGCCAATATGTCCGCGTTCTTTCTCGTCTCCAGCTTCCTGAGTCTGACCGCCCTGTCCCTGTCCGGCTATCTGGGTGTCCGGGAGCTGGGACTGTTCGCAGCCACTTTCCCGGGCGTGCTCATCGGTTTCCTGATGTCCGGCAAGCTGGTCAATCGCATGCCTTTTGAGGGACTGAGACCGATCATCCTGGGGATCGCAGCCGTAGCGGGAGTAGCGGCAGTGGTCCGTGGGTTGATGTCGCTCTGAGAGCCTCGTCCCGGAGCAAGCTGCCCCGTAAACCACTTATCCGCGGCGCCTGGTGACCGCCATCGTCAGCCGTGAGATACAGGTGGTTTTTCCCTGTTCGTTCTCAATACGGATTTCCCAGACCTGGGTGGCACTGCCGATGTGCAGGGCGGTGGCGGTGCCATAAACCCAGCCCTTGCTGACCGGACGGATGTGGTTGGCGTTGATGTCCAGACCCACGGCAACGGTACCCGGATCCTTCAGGCAGCAGTTGGCGGCCATGCTGCCCAGGGTTTCCGCCAGCACCACCGAGGCACCACCATGGAGAATACCGAACGGCTGGATCGTGCGTTCATCCACTGGCATGCGGCCCTTCACGTAATTGTCACCGACTTCGAGGTATTCAATACCCATGTGACCAACAGCCGTTTTTCTGCCGGCTTCCATCATTTGTTCAAGATTCGGGGTTCTGGTCCAGATTGCCATGGTGGTATCTTGCTCCTGAATTGAACTTTTCCAGCGACGGTTTGCCTCGGGAGAGTCTATACGGGTAGCATGCTTACCACCATTCCTTTAGGGAAGATTTTTGTTCGACCGTCACACCAACGAGAGAGGGAACTGACTCATGAAGAAGGCCGGTATTTTTTCCGCCACTGTACTCGCGGCCGCACTGACCACGCCGGTCATGGCGCAACTGGACGTGGAAGAGCAGATCGAGAAACGTCAGGCTGCATTTCAGTTTGCCGCCTGGAACATGGGCAAGATCAAGGCCCAGGCCGTGGATGAAAGCGTTGCCTATGATGCCGACCAGATGCAGGCCGCTGCCAACGCGGTGGCTGCGGTTGCCAACTCTGGCCTGGGTGCGCTGTTCGGCCCCGGCACCGGCATGGACCAGGCCGACAACACCAAACTGAAGCCGGAGTTTTTCGATGAGCCGGACAAGGCCCGGGAAGTAGCCATCAACTTTGCCCAGCAAGCCACCAAGCTGAAGGAAGTGGCTGCCAACGGTGACAGGGCTGCCCTGGCAAGCCAGTTCAGTGAAGTCGGCAAGGCCTGCAAGGCCTGTCACGATCGCTACCGGGCCGAGTAACCCCTGGCGTCCTCACCACCCCAGGTCCTGAGGCGGGGGTGGCGGCGGAGGCAGCAACCCGCCCGTCGCCACCCAGATCACCCCGGCCGAGACCGCCACGGCAAACAGGAAGGCATTGATGCCGGCCATGCCGGTGTCTTCACCCTGACCCTCCGGCACCTCTTTTCGCCCGGTAATCATTGGCTTGATCAGGTTGTCCTTGCGCACGTGGGTGTAATACATCACCGCAAGGATATGAAGGGCAATCAGACCGTAAAGAACCCATTCCGCCAGTTTATGCCAGCGCGTGAACAGTTCATTCCACTCCGAGGACACGGCGCGGTAGAGCGGGCCATTGAAGGCAATCTCATCGGTGGCAAACAGCCCGGTAACCGCCTGCAACGCGAACAGGCCGATCAGCGCCAGTACCGACAGGGCCCCGATGGGGTTATGCCCCACGCCCTGCCACTCGCCCCTGAGGTAACGGCGAACCGCCGACGGCCCGCGGACAAAACTCGCAAACTGCGCATGCCGACTGCCCACAAATCCCCACACAATCCGGAAACTCAGCAAGGCCAACACCATCAGGCCGAAGCGCTCATGCCAGACCATCCAGGTTCCGCCAAGCTTCACCGTGGCAATGGCGCCAGCCACCGCAAGGACCAGTAACCAGTGGAACAACCGGACCGGTAGATCCCAAAGTCGTATGGTTTTCATGCACTTACCTTTTCCTTGTCAGAAAAACGAAGTCCAGTGGGCACCGGTAAGCTTGCTAAGTTCCCGGCAGGGAGTCAATAAACCCGGACCAGCTCCTGTTTCTGACAGCCGAGCCGGCCGGTTTCCACGACCTGGCGGCGAATCCCCGGTACCGACCGGATCATAAACAGGTCGCCGTCCCGCCCCACCAGGGTCCGGCGCACACCGCAGGCCCGGGCGATATCCGCGTTGGTCTCCATGTGTTCCATCTCGCCATGGACCGGAATCGCCCGGGCGCTGAAGATCACGGTATCGCCGGCCTCCAGCTCGAAGTCCGGATGGCCGCCCATCGCCAGCCGCCGAAGCGGGGTCATTGCGGGGAATTTTCCAGGTATTTCAGCACCAGGGCCTCGTAGGTTCCGTTCATTTCGATCAGCTTCAGGGCCGCGCGGATGTCATCGGCATAGGCCAGTGCCTGCGAATCCTTCGCAACAGCTATCCAGGAGCGCTCCCCGGGCACGAAGAACGGCGACACCCGGGCTGCCAGATCCAGTTGCCGGACAGTGTACAGGCCGACCAGTTCCGGCGCGATCACCACATCGACCCGGCCGCTGGCCATCATCAGCATCAGGTTTTCATAGCGGGGGGCCGGCTCTTTCATCAGGTTCTCGTCACTGTCAAAGCGGTTGAAATAGCGCGCGCCCTCAAGTACTCCGATGCGCTTGCCGTACAGGTCCGAGTAGCGTTCGATCCGGTGAGTGTCGTTGAGATAGAAAAACAGCCGGCGTTCCGGCGGAAAGGCCGGCGCCACGAATTCCAACTGGTCGTCCCTTGCGTCGGTGCGCAGCGGGCCAAGCATGATATCCACCTCGCCCTGGCTCACCAGCCGGAGGACACGGCGGAAGGGGGCTTCCCGGTAGTGCACCTGCCATCCGAGCAAGTCCGCGATCTTCTCGAAAATTTCCACGTAGAGACCGCTTTTCTGATCCGCCTCGATGATTCGGTAGGGCGGTGCGTGGCTGACTCCCACCGTCACCGCCAAAGGCTCGACGGTTTCTGTGCCTTGCTGTGCCATGGCCGGCAACGCCACCAGCACCAACAGGAGAGTAATGATACGTCCCATCAACAGCGCCCTTTCCCTGAAGCCTCGCTCGTGAGAGCTTGAGACCCATTGTTTTCGATCACCGTTCAGTATAGCCGTTCCAGATCTAACCCCCGTGAATTTACGTATGCACGGTTGAATCCGGACCGATCCGATGCCAGATCCAATAGTACGTCGGACAAAACGTGCCATTCATTCCGAAACGAGAGGTACCGACCTGTATGAAGATCCTGATGGTTCTGACATCGCACGACCAGATGGGCGACACCGGCCACAAGACCGGTTTCTGGCTCGAAGAGTTCACCGCGCCCTACTATGTGTTCAAGGACGCCGGTGCCGACATCACCATCGCCTCTCCCAAGGGTGGCCAGCCGCCCGTGGATCCCAACAGTGAAGCCGAAGGCGCACTCACCGAGACCACGGAGCGCTTCATGAAAGACGCCCACGCCAGGGAAATGCTCGCCAGCACCAAGAAGCTGAGCGACGTCGACATGAACGAATACGACGCCATTTTCTATCCCGGCGGCCACGGCCCGCTGTGGGACCTCGCCAACGACGAGACCTCCATCGCACTGATCAAGAAGGCCTACGATCAGGACAAGGTGATCGGTGCAGTCTGCCATGCACCGGCGGTGTTCAAGAACGTGTTTATCAAACCGGAGCAGAACCTTGTCGGCGGTCGGAAAGTCACCGGCTTCACCAACACCGAGGAAGATGCGGTGCAGCTGAGCAACATCGTTCCCTTCCTGGTGGAGGACATGCTCAAGGAAAACGCCGGGGAGTATACCCGGGGTGACGATTGGGCGCCGCACATCGTGGTCGACGGCAAGCTGATCACCGGACAGAACCCGGCATCCTCCGAGGGGGCCGCCAAGGCGGTGGTTCAGGCTTTGCAGCAAGGCTGAGTGCCGGTTGTGAAAAAGGGGTCGGGTGAAAGCTTTCACCCGACCCCTTTTTCATGTTCTACCTCCTCCGATACACATCCCCCAGCCTGTGCTATGTTTCTGTGAAACTTCCTGCAGACTGGCCTTTGTCATGAGCAACCCCAAACACACCCTTTTCTGGATGACACTGTTCCTCGGCGTGGTGGTAGTCGTTGGCATTCTGATCCACAAACCGCTGATGACCGCTTTCATGGCTAACTGGGTCTTCAACCTGCTGATCGTCGGCGTTCTGATCGTCGGTATCGCCCTGACCTACCGGCAGGTGTTTGTACTGTTCCCGGAGCTGCGCTGGATCGCCCAGTTCCGCACCGGCCATGCCGGCCTCTCGGTGGTACAGGAACCCCGCCTGCTCAAACCGCTGGCCCGGCAGCTGGGCGAAGACGCCAAACGGGACCGCTTCACCCTGTCCACGCTGTCCCTGCGCACAGTACTGGACGGCATCCACTCGCGCATGGATGAACAGCGGGAAATCACCCGGTATTTCATCAGCCTGCTCGTTTTCCTGGGCCTTCTGGGCACCTTCTGGGGGTTGATGGGTACCATCAATGCGGTGGGTCAGGTGATCACCGGTCTGGACATGAGCCAGGAGGATTTCGGCAAGGTATTTGCGGAACTGCAGGACGGCCTGCTCAAGCCGCTCGAAGGCATGGGCACAGCCTTCAGCTCTTCCCTGCTGGGACTCGGTGGCTCCCTGGTCCTGGGCTTTCTCGATATCCAGGCCGGTCATGCCCAGAACCGTTTTTACGACGGCCTTGAGGAGTGGCTGACCGGCGTCACCAACCTGGTGGACCGGGTCGATGACGAGAAAGAGCTGTCATGATCGGATCCAAACGCCGCGGCCGGAGCAGCACCAATATCTGGCCGGGCTATGTGGACGCCCTGTCCGCCCTGCTGATGCTGGTGATCTTCATGCTACTGGTCTACGTGGTCAGCCAGCTCTATCTGTCCCAGACCCTGTCTGACCGGGATACCCAGCTCGCCCGCCTGAACGCCCGGCTGGATGAGCTGACCGAGCTGCTGGGGCTCGAGCGGAGCAGGACCGAGACCCTGGAAGAGCAGATGATCACGCTGCAGGATGACTACAGCAGCAGTCTGGCCCGCAACGACGAACTGGTAAACCGGCTGGAGTCCACCCGAGAACAGCTGATGCAACAGACCGCCACCGCCGAAGCCCAGGCCGAGCGGCTGGCCAGCATGGAGGAAACCATCGACGAGAAGGATGAGATGTCCGCCAGCCAGCAGGCCATGATCCTGCGCCTGTCCAACCAGATTGCATCCCTTCGGGAGCAATTGCGGAAGATAGCCTCGGCGCTGGAGCTTCAGGAACAAATGACCGCGGAAAAGGAAGAGGAACTGGCAAAAGTCAGCCAGCGCCTGAATGCCTTGCTGGCCGAACGGGTGAGCGAGCTGGAGCAGTATCAGTCCGAGTTTTTTGCACGGCTCCGGGATATCCTGGCCAGCAACGAAAACATCCGCGTCGTCGGCGACCGCTTCCTGCTGCCTTCGGAACTGCTGTTTGCCTCAGGCTCGGCGGAACTGGGTGAAGACGGCAAGCGGGAACTCGACAAGCTGGCGAAGCTGCTGCTCGATGTTGCCAGCAAGATCCCCGAGGACGTCGACTGGATACTGCGGGTAGACGGGCACACCGACATCATACCCATCAACACTCCGGAATTCCCGTCCAACCGGGAACTGTCCACCGCCCGGGCAGTGGCTGTGGTACGCTACCTGGCCGCCCAGGGGGTACCCGAGCGGCGCATGGCCGCCGCCGGCTTCGGCGAGTTCTTCCCGGTGGCCGAAGGCACCAGCCCGGAGGCGCTGCAGAAGAACCGGCGGATTGAGTTGAAGCTGACGGATCGGTGATATTCACACCGACTCCCTGAATGGTCCTGATCCGGAAAAACCGGGGGCTATCGCCCCAGTTTTTTCGCCGACTGCCCACCAATACCGAAGTGCTGTTTCGGCATTTCAGTGATAATCACCCGGATACTCTGCAAGGGCGCGTCCAGGGAGCGGGAGATGGCCTCGGAAACTTCCCGGATCAGCGTCTCCTTCTGTTCGTCAGTCCGGCCTTCCAGAATATTGATCTGTGCAACTGGCATGAAACCTCCTTATTCGAACCGGGCGGACACGGTACCCAGCCCCTGGTAGCGAACCGTGATGTTGTCACCAGGTTCCACGGAAATGGCGGCTGTAATGCCACCGGTCATGATGAAGGTGCCAGCCGGAATGTGCTCGCCCCGCTCGGCCAGCAGGTTGGCTAGCATCGCGACGCTGGAAGCCGGGTGACCCAGCACCGCAGCACCAGCACCGACGTCCACCACCTCTCCATTCTTCTCGACGACCACACCCAGGGTTTTCAGGTCCACATCTGCGACATCGGCCATTTGGCCGCCCGTGATGAAACGGGTAGAAGAGGCGTTGTCCGCCACCACGCTCACCAGATCAAACTTGAAATTCTCGTAACGCGAATCGATCACTTCCACGGCCGGAATCACAAAGTCGGTCGCCGCCAGAACCTGGCCAATATGACAGCCCGGCCCTTTCAGAGGTGCCTTGGTAACAAAGGCGATCTCAGCCTCGATCTTTGGGTGGATCAGCTCTTTGGTGTTGACCACCCCACCGTCCGGCACGCTGAAATAGTCGGCCAGGAAGCCATAAATGGGGGTTTCCACACCCATCTGAGCCATTTTGGCCCAGGACGTCAGGCCCATCTTCATGCCGACCACTTTGTTGCCCCGCTCTTCCTTGCGGCGGCGGATTTCCCACTGCACGTCGTAGGCATCCTCGAAGGTCATATCCGGATAATCGTTGGTGACCTTGGTGATGTCATGGGCCTGAAGTTCGGCGTTTTCCACGTGCTCGGCCAGCGCCAGCACCTGCTCTCTGCTCAATGTCTTGCTCATGCGTTTTGCTCCTTCTGTGCAGCGAGCAGATCCAGCGCCACATCCACAATCATGTCTTCCTGACCACCCACCATGCGGCGGCGACCAAGCTCTACCAGAATGTCCACGGTCTTCAGACCATACTTCTGCGCCGCCACTTCGGAGTGGCGCAGGAAGCTGGAGTAGACACCGGCATAGCCAAGAGCCAGGGTTTCACGATCCACCCGTACCGGGCGATCCTGAAGCGGACGGACGATATCGTCAGCAGCGTCCATCAGGGCGTACACATCGGTGCCGTGCTCCCAGCCCATCTTGTCAAAGGCTGCCATGCACACTTCCAGCGGCGCGTTGCCGGCACCGGCGCCCATGCCAGCGAGACTGGCATCCACACGGTCACAGCCCTCTTCGACGGCAACAATGGAGTTGGCCACGCCCAGGGCGAGGTTGTGGTGGGCGTGAATGCCGGTTTCGGTTTCCGGTTTGAGCACATCTTTCAGGGCCCGGAAGCGGTCACGGATGTCGTTCATGTTCATGGCCCCGCCGGAGTCGACCACGTAGAGGCAGGTGGCTCCGTAGTCTTCCATCAGCTTGGCTTGCTCAGCCAGGCCCTGCGGGGTCTGCATGTGGCTCATCATCAGAAACCCGACGGTGTCCATACCCAGCTTGCGGGCGTGTTCGATGTG
>JAXHVJ010000033.1:0-28466 GCA_034189235.1 Pseudomonadota bacterium | reverse complement strand
TCCACGCGGCCAAAGAGCGTGCGGTGTTCATCAACACCGGCTTCCTGGATCGTACCGGTGACGAGATCCACACCTCCATGGAGCTGGGTCCGTTCATCCGCAAGGGCCCGATGAAGCAGGCGACCTGGATCAACGCCTACGAGCAGTGGAACGTGGACATCGGTCTGGAAACCGGTTTCTCCGGTGTTGCCCAGATTGGTAAGGGTATGTGGGCCATGCCGGACCTGATGGCGGGCATGCTCGAAGCCAAGATCAGTCACCCGAAAGCCGGCGCCAACACCGCATGGGTTCCGTCTCCGACCGCCGCAACCCTGCACGCGACCCATTACCACCAGGTGAATGTGTTCGACGTGCAGAAAGAGCTGGCCAAGCGTGAGCGCGCCGCTCTGGAAGACATTCTGACCGTGCCGGTGATGGAGGATTCGTCCTCCCTGAGCGCCGAGGACATCCAGCAGGAGCTGGACAACAACGCACAGGGTATCCTGGGCTACGTGGTGCGCTGGATCGATCAGGGTGTGGGCTGCTCCAAGGTGCCCGACATCAACAACGTCGGCCTGATGGAAGACCGCGCCACCCTGCGGATCTCCTCCCAGCTGCTGGCGAACTGGCTGCACCACGGTATCTGCACTGAGGCGCAGATCGAAGAAACCATGAAGCGCATGGCGGCGGTGGTCGACAAGCAGAACGCCGGGGATCCGGCTTACCGCAACATGGCTCCGGACTTTGATGACAGTATCGCATTCCAGGCAGCCATGGCTCTGGTTCTCAAGGGCTGCGAACAGCCGAACGGCTACACCGAGCCGCTCCTGCACAAGTACCGTCAGAAGGCCAAGCAGAAGTACGGCCAGTAAGCGTCGTAACTGATACAAAAACCCCGACATAGTGCGGGGTTTTTGTTATTGGCCACGGGATCCGCGGAGGGCACGGAACTCAAAGAAAAATAAAGGGAAGTCTTGTCGAAGTCTTTTTCGGTTCTTTTCGTGCCCTTCCGTGGGTTTCGTGGCAAAAAAAGTCTTAAGAGGAGCGCGGGCTCAGGCTCTTTCTGAAGCCTCCGCCGCCTCCAGCGTATTCTTCAGCAACATGGCAATCGTCATCGGCCCCACCCCCCCGGGCACGGGGGTGATATACGCCGCCCGCTCGGCTGCCGCCTCAAACTCCACGTCACCCTTGAGCTTGCCATCTTCCACCCGGTTGATTCCGACATCAATCACGGTGGCGCCAGGCTTGACCCATTCGCCCTTGATCAGTCCGGGTTTGCCCGCGGCGGCAATCAGGATGTCCGCCTCGCCGACAAACCTGGCCAGGTCCGGCGTGAAGCGGTGGCACACAGTGACGGTGGCCCCCTTCAACAGCAGCTCCATGCTCATGGGCCGGCCTACGATGTTGGAGGCGCCCACGATCACCGCGTGCTGGCCCTTGTAGGGTGTGCCGATGGAGTCGAGCAGGGTGATGACGCCGGCCGGTGTGCACGGGCGCAGGGTGGGCTTGCGCTGCATCAGGCGGCCGATGTTGTAGGGGTGGAAGCCGTCTACGTCCTTGTCCGGGCGAATCTTGATCAGGATCGGGTCTGCGTCCAGGTGCTCCGGCAGCGGCAGTTGGACCAGTATGCCGTCTACTCCGGGGTTTTCGTTCAGTTCGTCGACCAGTGCCTCGAGGGCCTCCTGGGACGTGTCTGCCGGCAGGTCGTAGGACAGGGACAGAATGCCGGCTTCCTCGCAAGCCTTGACCTTGTTGCCAACGTAAACCCGGGAGGCCGGATCATCGCCGACCAGTACCACCGCCAGGCCAGGTGTCCGCAGGCCCTTCTGTTTTCGGGCTTCAACACCGGCGGCGACCTGCTGTCTCACCCGGGCGGCAATTTCTTTTCCGTTAATCAGTTTGGCGCTCATGTTTCCGTCTTGTCGGTTGGGCATGGGTAAATGAAGGCCGGCAATTGTCTCATGCTTCCGCCCGAACTCCAATTGGACCGGGGGAGGGGAACTTCTTACAGCGTGCAGGGTCTTCCTCAGTGCCTGATCCATCGGTTTTTTCGAAAGCGTGTTGACGGCGCAGCCCGGCGCCGGTAATATGCGCGCCAACTTTGCTGAGGCACTAGTTGTTCAGACAGACGGGGTATAGCGCAGTCTGGTAGCGCGCCTGCTTTGGGAGCAGGATGTCGGGAGTTCGAATCTCTCTACCCCGACCATTTTTCTGTGTGTTCAGGTGGGCGAACGGTCAGGCGCCCGTAGCTCAGCTGGATAGAGCAACGGCCTTCTAAGCCGTGGGTCGCAGGTTCGAGTCCTGCCGGGCGCGCCATAAAGCCGTCGGTAAGGACGGTTCCGGGGCCACCGTGATCAGCAAGGTTGAAATTTCGGCGGAAATGTCGAAAATGCCGCAAGGCAAGTCCCGATGTGGTGGACGTAGCTCAGCTGGTAGAGCTCAGGATTGTGACTCCTGCGGTCGAGGGTTCGAACCCCTTCGTCCACCCCAATTTTTCCCTTTGGTGATTTTCCGCAAAGCCTGAACTCGGGTAGTGTTTGTCTGACCTCCGTTCAGCGTTGTGTATGCGAGCGTGGCGGAACTGGTAGACGCGCTGGATTTAGGTTCCAGTGGGGCAACCCGTGAGAGTTCGAGTCTCTCCGCTCGCACCACCCCCCTCTCCCCTTTCTTTTCCGGATTTCATCCCCATATCTTCTGCTGTTCTGTAAAGCTGTGATCCGTGCCTTCGAATCTGTGCCATTCAGGTGATTCTCTCGGCGGTACAAATCGTGATAAACTACCGGCTTTTAATTTTCAGTCCTTCCGGGGCGAACTGCCCGGAAACGGACTTTTGTTATAGATTTCATTCACATACCGAACCTGTAATTTGAGGATCCTCCATGCAAGTGTCTGTTGAAACGACCTCCAACATCGAGCGTCGCATGACGATTGGTGTGCCCGCCCGGGAAATCGACCAGGCGGTCCAGAAGCGCCTGCAGGAAACTGCCCGGAGTGTGCGCCTGAACGGCTTCCGCCCTGGCAAGGTGCCCATGAGCGTGGTCAAGCGTCGTTTCGGTGACAGCATCCGCCAGGAAGTTGTTGGCGAGGTTATGCGCGACAACTACATCAAGGCATTGCAGGAGCAGGACATCAACCCGGCAGGCTGGCCGCAGTTTGAGCCGAAGACCATGGAAGAGGGCAAGGACCTCGAATTCGTGGCCACCTTCGAAGTACTGCCGGAGACCGAACTGGGCGATCTGAGCAAGATCGAAATCGAAAAGCCCCAGTCCGAAGTGACCGACGAGGATATCGATACCATGATCGATAACCTGCGTCGTCAGCAGGCCACCATGAAGGAAGTCGAGCGCGAGTCCAGGGACAAGGACGTTGTGACCATCGACTTCAAGGGCTTCATTGATGGTGAAGAATTCGAGGGCGGTTCCGCCGAAGGTCACCGTCTGACCCTGGGCTCAGGCCAGATGATTCCGGGCTTCGAGGAGGGCATCGTTGGTGGCAAGGCCGGCGAAGAGCTGGAAATCGAGGTGACCTTCCCCGAGGACTACCAGAACGAAGACCTGGCGGGCAAGCCGGCCAGGTTCGAAATCAGGATTCACAAGGTTGAAGAGCCCCAACTGCCCGAGCTGGACGCCGAGTTCTTCCGGAAGTTCGGTATCGAAGCCGAAGACGAAACCGCTTTCCGTGAGGAAGTGAAGAAGAACATGGAGCGCGAGCTGAAGCAGGCGGTATCCAACAAGGTCAAGAACGACGTGGTTGACGGCCTGCTGGAAACCACCGAGCTGGACGTTCCGGCTGCCCTGGTGGACCAGGAAATCGATCGCCTGCGCCAGGACGCCGTGCAGCGTTTCGGCGGCCAGGTTGATTTTCAGCAGCTGCCCAAGGAAATCTTCGAGGAACAGGCCAGGCGTCGCGTCAAGACTGGCCTGCTGTTCCAGGCAGTGGTCAGGCAGAACGACCTGAAGGCCGATCCGGCCAAGGTAGAGGAAAAGATCCAGGAGATCGCTTCTACGTATGAACAGCCTGAGGAAGTTGTTGCACACTTCAACAACAACCCGGATCAGAAGTCCCAGATCGAGTCTTCCGTACTGGAAGATGCGGTGGTTGACCACGTGCTGAAACAGGCCAAGGTCAAAGAGAAGAAGATGAAATACGAAGAGGCCGTTGCTGCGGGTCAGCCCCAGCGCTGATCAGCCGTGACCGGTTCACGAGGCCGGTCGCGTTGGCCGAACCAGAAAACAGCCGGCTTGTCCGGCTGTTTTCATCTGGGCCGACTGGTGGCACAGTAGCGTGTGTAAAGACATCAGAAAATGTCGTGGAGCGAGTCCACGATCCATTGTCCATAAGGAGTTCAGGCGCACATGACGCAGAAACCAATTGATGGTCCCGCAATGGTTACCAATTCCGGCCTGGTGCCAATCGTTATCGAGCAGACTGCCCGCGGCGAGCGTTCTTTCGATATCTATTCCCGCTTGCTCAAGGAACGGGTGATTTTCATGGTCGGGCCGGTCGAGGACCACATGGCGAACCTGATCGTGGCCCAGTTGCTGTTCCTGGAATCCGAAAACCCGGACAAGGACATCCACCTTTATATCAACAGCCCGGGTGGCTCCGTGACTGCCGGTATGTCCATCTATGACACCATGCAGTTCGTCAAGCCGGATGTCGCGACCCTGTGTATCGGTCAGGCGGCCAGCATGGGTGCCTTCCTGCTGGCGGGTGGCGCCGAGGGCAAGCGGGCGTGCCTGCCGCACTCCCGTGTGATGATTCACCAGCCGCTGGGTGGTTATCAGGGCCAGGCAACGGACATCGAGATCCACACCCGTGAGATCCTGAAGATACGTCACACCCTGAACTCCCTTCTGGCCAGGCATACCGGCCAGGATCTGGAGACCATTTCGAAGGACACGGACCGCGACTACTTCATGGATCCGGAGCAGGCAAAAGAGTACGGCCTGATCGATTCGGTACTTGATAAGCGCATACCGAATACATAATACTGAAACTAATCGCATCAACCGTGGCCGGCGTACCTGCCAGTAACGCCGGCAGTTGACGAACAGAGGTAATTCAATGGCAGATGAAAGAAACGGCAGAGGCGACGATAACGGCAAGTTGCTGTACTGCTCGTTTTGTGGAAAGAGCCAGCATGAAGTCCGTAAGCTCATTGCAGGGCCCTCGGTGTTCATCTGCGACGAGTGCGTAGATCTGTGCAATGACATCATCCGGGAGGAAATCCAGGAGAATTCGCGGGAGGAGGCGAGTGATCGCCTGCCATCACCTGCGGAAATCCGGGAAACCCTGGATGAATACGTCATTGGCCAGGATCGTGCCAAGGTGGTGTTGTCCGTCGCGGTTTACAACCACTACAAGCGGCTGCGCTATGGCGAGGGCAAGAACGACGTCGAGCTGGGCAAAAGTAACATCCTGCTGATCGGCCCGACCGGTAGCGGCAAGACCCTGCTCGCCGAGACCCTGGCCCGCATGCTGAATGTTCCGTTCACAATCGCGGACGCCACCACGCTGACCGAAGCTGGTTACGTGGGTGAGGACGTCGAGAACATCATCCAGAAGCTGCTGCAGAAGTGCGACTATGATGTGGACAAGGCCCAGCGCGGCATTGTCTATATTGATGAGATCGACAAGATCTCCCGCAAGTCGGACAACCCGTCCATCACCCGGGATGTATCCGGTGAGGGCGTGCAGCAGGCGCTGCTCAAGCTGATCGAAGGCACCGTTGCTTCGGTTCCGCCCCAGGGCGGGCGCAAGCATCCGCAGCAGGAATTCCTGCAGGTGGACACCACGAACATGCTGTTCATTTGCGGCGGTGCCTTCGCGGGACTGGAGAAGGTGATCCAGGAACGTTCCGAGCGCAGCTCCATTGGCTTCTCCGCTACGGTGAAGAGCCAGAACGACGCCAGAAGTGCCGGTGATGTCATCAAGGATGTGGAGACCGAGGATCTGGTGAAGTTCGGCCTGATTCCCGAGTTTGTCGGCCGTCTGCCGGTAGTGGCCACCCTGACCGAGCTGGATGAAGATGCCCTGGTACAGATTCTCACGCAGCCCAAGAACGCTCTGACCAAGCAGTACCAGAAGCTGTTTGATATGGAAAGCGTAGAGCTGGACTTCCGGGAAGACGCCCTGCGGGCGGTCGCTCGCAAGGCCATGGAGCGCAAGACCGGTGCCCGTGGCCTGCGTTCCATCATGGAAGCTACGCTGCTGGACACCATGTATCAGATCCCGTCCGAGCATGACGTCACCAAGGTGGTGATCGACGAGAGCGTGATCAACGGCGATTCCGAGCCGTTCAAGATCTACGCCGGCAGCGACCACGCCAAGGCCGTGCCCGAGGATTGAGAAAGGGATACCTGCCCCGGCCCGGAACCGCGGGGCAGGCAAGCCCCGGGGTCAGATGAATGCTTTCTCTGACCCCACCTTCACACCCGGGCCCGATGGTCAGTTTAACCTCCGGGGTCAGATGAAAGCCTTCACCTGACCCAATCATAATCCCTGCACTGATTTGACTATTTCAGCCCACGTCCCGCCCCTTAAAAAGATTGCAATTTTAATCGGCGCCCCAATGAAGGGTGATATGCTGAAAGAAATACCGTCAGAGGAAGTCCTATGACCCTGATACCCGAAGATACCGTGCAAGAATATCCGTTACTCCCGTTGCGGGACGTGGTGGTATTCCCGCACATGGTGGTGCCCCTGTTTGTCGGCCGTGAAAAATCTATCCAGGCACTGGAAGCGGCTATGGAGGGCAGCAAGGAAATCCTGCTGGTGGCCCAGTGCGACGCGTCCACCGACGAACCGGGCGCCAAAGATGTGTTCGAAATGGGCACCCTGGCGACCGTCCTCCAGATGCTACGGCTCCCTGACGGTACTGTGAAGGTACTCGTAGAGGGCAACGCCCGGGCGTCCATCAGTAATATCAACGAGGCTGATTACCTTACTGGCAGCGCCATACTGCTGGAAGAGGGAACCCTTCCCGAGCGGGAACAGGAAGTGCTGGTCAAGACCCTCATGGATGAGTTCGAGAAGTTTGTGAAGCTTTCCAGGAAGGTGCCGTCGGAGGTCTCCAACTCCCTGACCGGCATCAACGAGGTGGAGCGCCTCGCCGACACCATGGCAGCACACCTCGATATGCGCATTCCCGAGAAGCAGGAACTGCTGGAAGCGTTGGACGTGCGCAAGCGTGTGGATCTGTTGCTGGGCAAGCTGGATGGCGAAATCGACCTGATCGAGGTCGAGAAGCGCATCCGTGGCCGCGTCAAGAAACAGATGGAGCGCAGCCAGCGGGAGTATTACCTGAACGAGCAGATGAAGGCCATCCAGAAAGAGATGGGTCAACTCGGTGAGGGCAATAACGATTTTGAAGAACTCGAGAAAAAGCTCGAGGAAGCCGGCCTGCCGGAAGAGGCCCGCAAGAAGACCGAGGCGGAGCTGAACAAGCTCAAGATGATGTCACCCATGTCCGCCGAGGCGACCGTGGTGCGTGGCTACATCGACTGGATGCTGGCAGTGCCCTGGAAGAAGCGCAGCCGGGTTCGCCATGACATCGAGAAAGCCCGTGAAATCCTCGATCGCGACCATTACGGTCTGGATGAGGTGAAGAAGCGGATTCTCGAATACCTGGCGGTCCAGAGCCGTGTGAAGAAAGTGAAAGGGCCGGTGCTTTGCCTGGTCGGGCCTCCTGGCGTGGGTAAGACCTCGCTCGGTCAGTCCATCGCCAGGGCGACCAACCGCAAATACACCCGGATGGCTCTGGGTGGTGTACGGGATGAAGCCGAGATCCGAGGCCACCGCAAGACCTACATCGGTGCGCTGCCTGGCAAGCTGATTCAGAAGCTGTCCAGGGTAGGGGTCAAGAACCCGCTGTTCCTGTTTGACGAGATCGACAAGATGGGTATGGATCATCGTGGCGATCCGGCCTCTGCGTTGCTGGAGGTGCTGGACCCCGAGCAGAACCATACCTTCAATGATCACTATCTCGAGGTGGATTACGACCTCTCGGACGTGATGTTCGTGTGTACTTCCAACTCGATGAATATTCCGCCCGCCCTGCTGGACCGGATGGAGATCATTCGCATCCCGGGTTATACCGAGGATGAGAAGGTGAACATCGCCCTGCGTTATCTGCTGCCGAAGCAGATCAAGGCTAACGGCCTGCGCAAGGACGAGCTGAAGATACCGGAAGAGACCCTGCGTGACCTGATCCGCTACTACACCCGGGAAGCCGGTGTGCGTGGCCTGGAGCGTGAAATCGCCAAGATCTGCCGCAAGGTGGTCCGGGAGCACGTAGAAGCCGGTGAGAAGACGGCTGTAACGCTGACACCGGAGATGCTGGAAAACTACTCCGGGGTCAGGAAATTCAAGTATGGTCTTGCCGAGGAAAGCGATCAGATCGGCCAGGTGACCGGGCTTGCCTGGACCCAGGTGGGTGGTGAACTGCTGACCATCGAATGTACCCTCACGCCGGGCAAGGGCCGTGTGGTCAAGACCGGCTCACTCGGTGATGTCATGCAGGAATCCATCCAGACCGCCCTGACCGTGGTGCGCAGCCGCGCGGCCGGGCTGGGTATTCCCGCTGACTTCCATGAGAACCATGACCTGCACATCCACGTGCCCGAGGGTGCCACGCCGAAAGATGGCCCGAGTGCCGGTATTGGTATGTGCACTGCCCTGGTCTCTGCCCTGACCCGGATTCCCGTTCGCGCCGATGTGGCAATGACCGGTGAGATCACACTCCGTGGTCGCGTCCTGGCGATCGGTGGCCTCAAGGAGAAGCTGCTGGCGGCCCACCGGGGCGGTATCAAGACCATTGTGGTCCCGGAGGAGAATATCGGGGATCTCAAGGAGATACCGGAGAATATCAAGGAGTCACTGGAGATCCGCCCGGTCAAGTGGATCGACGAGGTGCTGGATATAGCCCTGGCTTATTCGCCCGAGGTCCATGCCGAATCGGCGTCCGGTGAAGCCGCTTCCGGGAAACCCCGGGACGAGGAAGGCGATGCGGCCGAACGCATAAATACACATTAAAGCCTTGATGAGTTGTTGACATGCCTGAGAGCCCGTTGGTATAACTGTTTCGCCGTGAAGCAGCCAATACCAAGGGCTCCGGAGCAGTAAGTGCCTATTCCGAGTACCGGTTAACAGCCGCAAGGAATAATAAAACTGAAGAATGGAATTCTCGGAACGCTTATGCGATAGTCGAGAACGTCCGCGAAAAAATAAACCAACCTATAACATCTTCAACCTGAAATCGAAGGGGTTTAGTGTGAACAAGTCCGAACTTATCGATGCAATTGCAGAGTCCGCAGATATTTCCAAAGCCGCCGCTGGCCGTGCTCTGGACGCAATGACCAACTCCATCACCGGTGCCCTGAAAGAAGGTGACCAGGTTACCCTGATTGGCTTTGGCACCTTCTCCGTTAAAGAGCGTGCTGCCCGTACCGGTCGTAACCCGCAGACTGGTGCCGAGATCAAGATTCCGGCCTCCAAAGTGCCTGGTTTCAAAGCAGGCAAGGCCCTGAAAGACGCCGTAAAGTAACGGTTCTTTCTCCGGCGGCCTGGCTCCTTCCAGCCGCCCGGAAGAATTGAAGGCGCATTCCGGACAGGGTGCGCCTTTTTTACGTTGTAATAACACCGCACGACCTCGACGGGGATTCGGAAGTAACATGCTTCAAGATATTCGGGAAAATGCCCAGGGCACCATTGCCAAGATCATCATCGGGCTGTTGATTGTATCCCTCTCCATCTGGGGGATGGACGCCATCATCGGCGGATTTTCCGGTGAGCCGGAGGTGGCTACGGTCAATGGCGTAGATATTACCGAGCGCGAGTTCCTCCGCCTGGTGCAACTCGAAAGCCAGCGTCGCCTGTCACAGATGGAAGCGCCGGACCCTTCCCTTCTGAATGAGGATCAGATCCGGAAGGATGTCCTGGAATCGCTGATCCAGGAGTCGGTTCTGACCCAGGATGCCGCCAACCAGGGCCTGGCACTTTCCGACGCTGATATTGACGCCCTGATTACCCGGATGCCCCAGTTCCAGGTGGATGGCAAGTTCAACCGGGACCGGTTCGTGGCAACCGTTCGCAATATGGGCATGGGTGTGGGTGAATTCCGCGAAGCGATGCGTAAACAGTACGTGATTAACCAGATCCGTGCCGGCATTGTCCAGAGCGGTATTTCCACCAGGGAAAACGCATCATTGTTGATGCAGATCCAGAACCAGACCCGTGATTTCCGGGTTCTGACCATTCCTGCCAGTGCTGTGGCCGATCAGGTAGATGTTACCGACGCGGAGATCACGGCTTTTTACGAGCAGAATGCCGGTTCCTTCCAGCAGCCCGAGCAGGTGGACGCGACCTATATCGCCCTTTCCCCCGGATCTCTTGCTGACAGTATCGAAGTCACCGATGAGGAGTTGCAGGCGTACTATGAGGAGCGTGCAGATGATCTGGCACGGGAGGAGCGCCGTGCTTCCCACATCCTGATCGAGGACGGTGGGAACTCCGCTGAGATCATGGCGACCATTCAGGAGCGCCTGGCCGCGGGTGAATCCTTTGCGGCACTGGCTGAGGAATACTCCATTGATACCGTCTCCGCACAGGAAGGCGGCGATCTCGGCTATGCTGGCCGTGGTGTCTATGACAAAGCTTTTGAAGAGGCTCTGTTCGGCCTGGAAGAAGGGGGGGTCTCCGGGCCGGTGGAAACCAGTTTCGGTGTTCACCTGATCAAGCTTGAAGATGTTCGGCGTTCCGAGGTGCCACCGCTGGCAGAGCTGGAAGAACAGCTGCGCAACGAGCTGGCCCGGGACAAGGCCCAAAAACGCTTCGCGGAAGTGCGTTCGCAACTGGCGGACTCTGCCTACGCGGCAGATGACCTTGCCGGTCCTGCTGAGGAGTTGGGTCTCGAGGTTCGTGAAATCAGTGGTATAACCCGCGATGGAGGTCCGGCACCGTTTGACCATGCTGGTCTGGTGCGGCAGTTGTACTCTGATGATGTTCTGAATGGTGGTTACAATACCGAACTGATCGATGTCGGCGACAACCTGTCCGTGGTCGCCCGTGTCCGTGAGCACCGGGAGGCGCAGCAACTGCCGCTGGCGGAAGTTCGCGATCAGATCCGCGAACGTCTGGTGGCGCAGGAAACCCGTGAGGCACTGGCTGAGCGTGCTGATGCGATCATCGCAAGCCTTGAGCAGGGGGCGCCTGCAGCAGACATTGAGGCGCTCCAGTGGCAATCCTACGAGGCGCAGGGCCGAAATGCCGGGGGCATTGCTCCGGCGGTCATGCAGACCGCCTTCTCCCTGCCACGTCCGAATGAAGGGGCTGCAAGCTACGGCAGTACCGTGAGCGCTGATCAGGCGGTCGTGGTGGCCCTGGACGCGGTCAACGCCGGGGACGTGAACCGTGACGGCCAGGAGTTCGAGCAACTCCGTCAGTTTCTGGCGTCACTGGAAGGCCAGCGTGAGTACACCGCTTACCAGCAGTATCTGCGTGATCAGGCGGAAATCGAGCGCCCGTAACACTCGTGCTGAAACAAAAAAAGGGGGAGCCAGGTCGGTTCCCTTTTTTTGTGCCCGACTTTCGGAGCTCATGGTCCTGTAACGTCTGAAGGTGTCTGCTAACTTGAATAAGGTAGGCTGGACGTTCAGCTCTGGGGGAAGCGGGTCGCCTTGAGGCTCTCTTTGATCTTCTTGAGGTGGCCGAGGAAATCCGCGCCCCGCTTGAGTGTGACGCCGGTGGCCAGGATGTCGATCACTGTCAGGTGGATGATCCGAGACGACATTGGCATGTACACCTCGGTGTCTTCCGGTGCCGTGACCCCGAGGACCACGGTGCAGCACTGGGCCAGGGGAGATTCCGGATTCGTGATGCCGATCACAGTCGCGCCGTTCTCCCGGGCCACTTTGGCGATTTCGACGGTTTCCCTGGTCCGGCCGGTGTAGGAGATCAGGACGATCACATCGCCCACCCGGGAGCCGGCGGCCACCATGCGCTGCATCAGGGCGTCGTCGTAGGACATGACCGGAATGTTGAACCGGAAGAACTTGTGCTGGGCATCCAGGGCCACGGAGGCTGAGCCGCCCATGCCGAAAAAGTTGATCTGTTTGGCCTGGATCAGGTAGTCGATGGCGGTCGCCAGGGCCTTGGGGTCCATGGACTGGCGCGCTTTGTCCAGGCTCGCGATGGTGCTGAGCATGATCTTGTCGGCAAACTCGGCGACGGTGTCGTCCGGTTCAACGTTCTGGCCCACATAGGGCGTGCCGGTGGCAATGCTCTGGGCCAGGCGGATCTTGAAGTCCGGGAAGCCGGTGGCGGAGAAGCCGCGGCAGAAACGGTTCACCGTGGGCTCGCTCACGTCGGCGGCGCGGGCCAGAGCTGCGATGCTGTAGCGGGTGGCGGCGCTGGGATCCCGGAGGATGGCTTCGGCGACCTTGCGCTCGGATTTATTCAGGCTATCCAGTCGGGCCTGTATATCTTCAAGCAGATTGTCGTCCCGGTGCGACTGGTTCGCGGCCATGGTGTGGATACTCCCTGCATCTGGTGCAATGATTATAAGAAAATCGGGGTGATTATACCGCTTTTCGTCCGGGATTGGTGTAGTAAAAATATCATTCGGGCCACCCGTTTCTTGAAAAAACGAGTCCAGTCTGTCTTTAATTGTTTAAATTTACTACATTGGTGGTTGGAGTTGATAAAGCTGTGACTGCTGTTCAATACCAGAGAGAAGGAACCAATGGTCAATAATATTGATACCCGTTGTGATCTCATGCTGTTCGGTGCCCTGGGAGACCTGGCCCAGAGGAAGCTGTTTCCGGCACTTTACCAGCTCGAGCGGGCTGGGTTGCTGGCAGAGGGCAGCCGGGTTCTGGCAATTGCCCGTACCGATGCGGATACGCCGACCATTCGCCAACAGCTGTTCGACAGGCTGAAGCATCATGTAAAGGACGCGGAGTTCAATGCCGACGTTGCCAACAGTTTCCTGGAGCGGGTGGACTACCAACTGCTGGATTTCAATGATCCCGGCGGCTATGAAGCCCTGAAAGCCTGGCGCAACACTCCGGCCAACGAGCTCATCGTCTACATGGCAACGCCCCCCTCGATGTACGGGGTCATTGCCCGGAATCTGAAAGCGGCCAGCTGCTGCAACGAAAAGACCCGCGTGGTGGTCGAGAAGCCGATCGGACATGACCTGGAGTCGTCAAAAGTCATCAACGACGAGCTTGGCGCAGTCTACAACGAGAACCAGCTGTTCCGTATTGACCACTACCTGGGCAAGGAAACTGTCCAGAACCTGATTGCCCTGCGCTTCGCCAACAACCTCTTCGCTTCCCAGTGGGACCAGAACCACATCTCCCACGTGGAAATCACTGTTGCCGAGAGCGTCGGTATTGAGGGGCGCTGGGGTTACTTCGACCAGGCCGGGCAGATCCGGGACATGGTCCAGAATCACCTGTTGCAACTGCTGTGCCTGATCGCCATGGATCCTCCGGCGGACCTGTCCGCGGACAGCATCCGGGATGAAAAAGTCAAGGTGCTCAAGGCGCTTAAACAGATCACTCCGGACATCATGGACCGCTACGTGGTTCGCGGCCAGTACACCGCCGGTACCAGTAATGGCAAGCCGGTCCCCGGCTACCTGGAAGAAGAGGGTGCCAACAAGGGCAGTGACACCGAAACCTTTGTGGCGCTCAAGGCCGAGATCGACAACTGGCGCTGGTCCGGGGTGCCGTTTTATATCCGCACGGGCAAACGGCTGCCGGAGAAGCTCTCCCAGATCATCATCCACTTCAAGCCCGCGCCGCACTACATCTTCGATCCGGACCAGAAGCACCTGGCCAACAACAAGCTCATTATCAGGCTGCAACCCGATGAGGGGATGTCTCTGAAGATCCTCACCAAGGACCAGGGCCTGGACAAAGGCATGCGCCTGCGTCAGGGCCCGCTGGAGCTGACGTTCTCCGAAACCTTTGAAACCGACCGGATTCCGGATGCCTATGAGCGTCTGCTCTGGGAGGTCATGAAAGGCAACCAGTACCTGTTTGTCCGTCGGGACGAGGTCGAGTACGCCTGGCGCTGGGTGGACCAGATCATCCGCAACTGGAAAGACAGTGGCGAGCTGCCAAAGCGCTATGCCGCCGGCACCTGGGGGCCGGTGGCTTCTATTGCCATGATCACCATGGACGGGAGGAGCTGGTATGAAGATGCCTGATGTCAAACTGCCCGAAGGGGTTCAGTTCTGCTTTGCCGAGACGCCGGAGGAAGTCGCCAGGGCGCTCTCGGATTCAGTCAGCCGCTTTCTGGAGCAACGCCTTGAAGAGGCGCCGCGGGCGAGCCTGGTGGTGTCCGGCGGATCCACGCCCCTGCCTTTTTTCCGGGCCTTGTCGAACAAGCCGCTGGAGTGGAGCCGGGTGGATGTTCTCCTCGCCGATGAACGCTGGGTTCCGGAAGGCGATCCGGCCAGCAACACTTCGCTGGTCAAGGCACATCTGCTTCAGAATCATGCCGCCGAGGCGCGGTTTCTGTCCCTGAAGCAGCCGGGTGAGACGCCGGAGGAAGGTCTTGAGGCCGTCAGGCACGAGCTCCGGAATCTGGCCCTGCCGATTGATGTGCTGATCCTGGGGATGGGGAGTGACGGCCATACCGCCTCCCTGTTTCCGGACGCGCCGGAGTTATCCAGGGCCATGGACACTTCCAATCCCGAGATGGTGGCCACGATGACACCGCCCTCCCAGGCCCAGCGCCGGATCACGCTGACCTACCCGGTGCTGGCGGAGGCCCGGTTCATCGCCCTGCACCTCAAGGGTGAGGACAAACTGGAAACCCTGAAAAAGGCGGTGTCGAATCCGGATGAAGTGATGGCCATGCCGGTTCGCGGCTTTCTCAAGCCCGGGCTGCAAATCTTCTGGAGCCCGTGACGGCTCTGAAATCCCGTCTTGAAAGAATTCTGGAGATAACAGATGAATACACTATCCGACTATCACCGGGACAGGGTCCAGGCCGTTCTCAATGCTTGCCCACTGGTGCCCGTTATTGCGATCAACGACCCGGACGATGCCGTTCCCCTGTGCCAGGCGCTGGTGGACGGCGGTATTCGTGTGCTGGAAATCACCCTGCGCACCGAACACGGGGTGCGCGCTATTGAGCGAGTACGCAAGGCCATTCCTGATGCCTGGGTGGGGGCCGGCACTGTCACCGGTATTGCCCAGTATCGTCAGGTGGAATCGGCGGGCGCACAGTTCGTGATCACGCCGGGTGTAACCGAAGCCATCCTGGAGTTTGGTGTCACTTCCGAGGCGCCGCTCTTGCCCGGCATCGCGACCGTTTCCGAGCTGATGATGGGCTACGCCTTCGGATACCGGGAGTTCAAGTTCTTCCCGGCGGAGGTGGCCGGCGGCCGGCCGGCACTGAAGGCGTTCGCCGGCCCCTTCCCGGATGTAACTTTCTGCCCCACCGGTGGAATCAATCGCACCACGGCAAAAGATTATCTGGCCCTGCAAAATGTGAAGGCGGTTGGCGGCTCCTGGCTGACACCGGCTGATGCCGTCGCTGAAAAGGACTGGGGTACGGTAACCGACATTGCCAGGCAGAGCCTGGCCGGTCTCTGAGCCGGAACCGGCTCACAAAAAAGCCCACCGTGTCAGGTGGGCTTTGCCGTACTTGCGGGTGATCAGCGAATGTCTGATCCAACCCGCACGATCTTCATGGAGTTTGTGCCACCCTGGGCATTGACGTAGTCGCCCTTGGTAATCACAACCAGATCTCCGTCATTGACCACCCCGTGCTCGACCAGTTGGGCCACGGCGAGAGCGTTGGTCTGCTCGTTCGGAATCCTGGCGGAATCGAATGGCACGGTCTGTACGCCCCGGAACAACACCACCCGGTATTGGGTAGTGGGGTGGCGTGAAAAGGCGAAAATCGGCAGGCTCGACTTGATGCGGGACATCAGTCGGGGTGTGGCCCCGGTTTCGGTCATGCAGATGATCGCCGTCACGCCATCCAGATGGTTGGCGGCATACATGGCAGACAGGGCGATTGCCTCGTCAACATGCTCCATGCTCTCGTGGATACGGTGTCTGGACTGGTGCATGGAGGGGTGTTTTTCCGCTCCCAGGCAGATGCGCACCATGGCCTCCACCGCCTCGGTGGGGTAGTCGCCCACCGCGGTTTCGGCGGACAGCATGACTGCATCGGTGTAATCCATCACGGCGTTGGCCACATCCGATACCTCGGCGCGGGTCGGCATCGGGCTGGTGATCATGGACTCCATCATCTGGGTCGCGGTAATGACCACCCGGTTCAGGGTTCGTGCCCGGTTGATGACGTGTTTCTGCACACCGACCAGTTCCGCATCGCCGATTTCCACGGCCAGATCGCCGCGGGCGACCATGACCGCATCTGAGGCCTCGATCACCGCATCCAGTGCGGCTTCGTCATGGGCCAGTTCCGCACGCTCGATCTTGGCGACCAGGTCGGCATCGGAACCGGCTTCGCTCAACAGTCGACGGGCGGTGTGCATGTCTTCGGCGGTGCGCACAAAGGAGACGGCCACGTAATCCGCGCCCAGCCTGGCGGCGGTCACGATGTCCTGTTTGTCTTTTTCGGTCAGCGCCTCGGCGGACAGGCCGCCGCCACGCTTGTTCAGACCCTTGTTGTTCGACAGCGGTCCGCCGATCAGCACCCTGGAGGTGATGCTGTGGTCCTCCACTGACTCCACTTCCATTTCGATGCGGCCGTCGTCCAGCACCAGGATATCTCCAGGGGCGACATCCGAGATCAGTTGCTCGTAGTCAATGCCAACCCGCCCGGAGGTGCCCGCCTCCTTGTCCATGGCGGCATCGAGCACGAAAGTCTGGCCGGCTTCCAGGAAGACCTTGTTTTCGGCAAAGCGGGCGATGCGAAGCTTTGGTCCCTGGAGATCCGCCAACAGGGCGACGAAACGTCCCTGTGAGGTGGCTGCGTCGCGAACGCTGCGGGCCCGGGCGATATGCTCATCGGCGCTGCCGTGGGAAAAGTTGAGCCGGGTTACGTCAACGCCGGCTCTGATGATAGAGGCCAGGGCTTCGGGAGTGTCCGTGGCGGGGCCGAGGGTGGCGACAATCTTGGTACGCCTGAGCATGGTGTCTGTCCTTTGGTTCGGTTACTTGCCGGCTTTGACAAGAGCGATAACGTTGTCGAGTATCCGGTTGGAAAAACCCCTCACTGATTTTCTCGACTGTGATATTCCGGGCGGCAATGAAGCCGTTATCCACCAGTGATACCTTGAGGACCGGAACACTGACTGCCAGGTACTACAGTTTACCATCAGGCCGGAAATTACGTCGCTGTCGGAAATGTAGTAGTTGTAATAACAAAAAATGACAGTCGAATGTCATTTTGGTAGAGGTCTGGAGAAAAGATTGTAAAAAACAGATACTCGAAAGCTGGTTCTTACCAACGAAACCAATGGAGTTCGCCATGCGCCCCACCATCGACAAGGTCACCCAGCGAATCATTGAGCGCAGCCGCGCCACACGGCAGGACTACCTGGACCGGATGAGTGCCCTGAAAGCACAGTCACCCCATCGAAGTTCGTTATCCTGCGGTAATCTCGCCCACGGCTTCGCTGCCTGCAGCCAGGCCGACAAGGACGCCCTCAAGTTCATGAACAAGGCCAATGTGGCCATGGTGTCTGCCTACAACGATATGCTTTCGGCCCACCAGCCCTATGAAAAGTTCCCGGACATCATTCGCGAGGCGGCCCACGGCATGGGTTCGGTGGCCCAGTTTGCCGGTGGCACACCGGCCATGTGCGATGGGGTTACCCAGGGCCAGCCCGGCATGGAGCTCAGTCTCTTTTCAAGGGATACCATTGCCATGAGCACCGCCGTCGCACTCAGCCATAATATGTTTGATGCCACCTTGTTGCTGGGTATCTGTGACAAGATTGTTCCGGGCCTGCTGATCGGTTCCCTGAGCTTCGGTTACCTGCCCACCATCCTGGTGCCGGCCGGCCCCATGCCTTCCGGGCTGCCCAACAAGGAAAAGCAGCGCATTCGCCAGTTGTACGCCGAAGGGAAGGTGGGCAAGGACGAACTGCTGGAAGCCGAGAGCAAGTCCTACCACAGCCCGGGTACCTGCACCTTCTATGGCACCGCCAACAGCAACCAGATGCTGGTGGAAGTGATGGGCCTGCATCTGCCGGGAGCCGCGTTCGTCAACCCCGGCACCCCTCTGCGGGATGCGCTCACCCGCGCGGCCACGGAGCAGGTGATCCGGCTTTCCAAACCCCATGGTGGCGAGCTGGGCCTGGGGGACATGGTGGATGAAAAATCCATTGTCAACGCCCTGGTGGCGCTGCTGGTGACCGGCGGCTCCACCAACCACACCATCCACTGGATCGCTATTGCCCGGGCCGCGGGTATTATTATCGACTGGAATGACTACGCGGAGCTCTCCTCCGTTGTGCCGTCGATGACGCGGATCTATCCGAACGGGCAGGAAGATGTGAACGCCTTCCACGAGGCCGGCGGCACCCCCTACCTGATCCGCGAACTGCTGGATGCCGGCTGGCTGCATAATGATGTCGAGACCGTGGTGGGCCACGGCCTTGAGCGGTATGCACAGATGCCGGAGCTGGATGGTGACGGGCTGGTCTGGAAACCGGCAGTCGAGAAGAGCCTGTGGCCGGAAGTACTCAGCAGCGCCGCCGAGCCCTTCGCGCCGAATGGTGGGTTGAAGGTCCTGGAAGGCAATCTGGGCCGCGGCGTCATCAAGGTGTCGGCAGTGGCGCCGGAGCATCACCGGATCGAGGCACCTGCGGTGGTCTTCGATGACCAGAACGAGCTGAAGGCCGCCTTCGAGGCGGGTGAGCTGGACAGGGACTGCATCGTGGTGGTCCGGTTCCAGGGCCCGAAAGCCAACGGCATGCCCGAGCTGCACAAGCTGACGCCGTATCTCGGTGTGCTCCAGGACCGTGGTTACAAGGTTGCTCTGGTGACCGATGGCCGGATGTCCGGCGCCTCCGGCAAGGTGCCGGCAGCGATCCACGTTTACCCGGAAGCACTTGATGACGGTGCGCTCGCCCGGGTCTGTGACGGGGACGTGATTTGCCTTGATGCCGGGCAGGGTACTCTGTCGGTCCGGGTGGATGAGCAGGAATTCTCTGCCCGGGAGTCTGCAAAAGCGGATCTGTCCGCGTATCATCATGGCTATGGGCGGGAGTTGTTTGGCTGGCTGCGCCGGTCGGCCAGCAACCCTGAGCAGGGCGCAAGCTTTTTCTGGAACCACGACGCATGACGGCAAAACACTATTCCCTGGTGGGTGATATCGGGGGCACCAACGCGCGTTTCGCGCTGGTGGAACAGGATGATGTGCAGCCGCAGGCCATCCAGGTCCTGGCGTGCGGCGATTACGACAACCTTGATCAGGCGGTCGTCGACTACCTGCAGAAGGTTGGCGTCGCGTCCGTCAGCCAGGTCTGCCTCGCCGTGGCCTCGCCGGTTCTCGGCACGCAGGTTCGTATGACCAACAACCACTGGCGGTTCGATACCGAGGAGGTTCGCCAGCAGTTCGGCTGGTCCGCATTCAAGGTGATCAATGATTTCACCGCCATGGCGCTGGGAGTACCGCACGTGTCCGAGGCCAACCTGGTGCATGTCTGCGGTGGCCCGGGCGATCCCCGTCGGCCGCGCCTGGTGATGGGGCCGGGGACCGGTTTGGGTGTCTCCGGCCTGGTGCCGATCAGGAAAGGCTGGGTGCCGCTGATGACCGAGGGCGGCCATGTGGATTTCGCTCCCACGAATGATGTCGAAATGGACATTCTCCGCATTCTCAAGGCCCGTTTCGGACGGGTTTCCGTGGAGCGGATCCTGTGTGGTCAGGGGTTGCTCAATCTCTATCAGGCCCATGCCGAGATAAAGGGGGTCGCTGCCCCGCTGGATGCTCCGGAGAAAATCACGGAGGCAGCGACAGGGGAAAATGAACCGCTGGCGCGGGAAACGCTCCGGCATTTCTGTGAGATCCTGGGGCGTACCGCAGGCAATGGCGTACTGACCCTGGGCAGCCTGGGCGGGGTGTACCTGTGCGGTGGCATATTGCCGCGGTTCCTGGACTTCTTCCTGGAGAGTCCGTTCCGGAACGGATTCGAGGATAAGGGCCGGATGCGCCCGTTACTCGAATACACACCCGTACACGTGGTGACGGAGCCTTATGCCGGCTTGCTCGGAGCCGCCGAGGCATTGGGCAATCCCGAGGTTTGAGCCTACCTGGATAACTGGCGGCTGGCATGACGGATGATCTGAGCAGGATATCGTTTGATGAACTGGTACGGCGGGTGCGTGCCTGCACGATCTGCAAGAATGTATTACCACTCGGTCCCCGGCCCGTGGTCCAGTTGAGCGAATCGTCGCGGATTCTGGTGGTGGGGCAGGCGCCCGGACGGAGGGTTCATGAGACCGGCCTGCCATTCAATGATCCCAGCGGGGACCGGCTCCGGCAATGGATGGGTGTGACTCGGGATACCTTCTACGACGAACAGAAAATGGCGATTCTGCCCATGGGCTTCTGTTATCCGGGCACCGGCAAATCCGGCGATCTGCCGCCACGACCCGAATGCGCCGACACCTGGCGGGAGGCCCTGTTGGCGCGACTGCCCGACATCCGCCTGACCCTTCTGATCGGGCAGTACGCCCATGCCTGGCACCTGAACGATCAAAACCGTTCGGTGACAGAGAATGTCCGGGCATGGCGCCGATACTGGCCCGATATCATACCCATGCCGCATCCCAGCCCCCGCAACAACCTCTGGGTGAGGAACAACCCCTGGTTCGAGCAGGAGGTGGTGCCGGCAATGCAGGCACGTATTGCCGAAGTGCTCGGTAGCGAGGATGGTCAGTGACCGGCGGGTACCGGCTGGCCTGAGGCTTGTGGCGCTGGCTGTTCCTTGCGCTGTTGGTCCAGGTATTGGTCCAGCGCCTGGATGTCGGCCTCGGTGGCAAACAGTCCCTGTTTCGTGCGGCGCCAGAGAATATCCTCTGATGTCATGGCCCATTCGTACCGGATCAGGTAGTCCACCTCGACCCGGTAGAGGTTTCCGGTAAAACATACCCCGAGGTCTTCCATGGACCGGCAGTCATCGAGGACCCGGTAGGCAGCCGTACCATAGGTCCGCACATAGCGGCTGATAATGTCCGCTGCCAGCCAGGGGAAGTCGGACTGAAGCCTCCGACTGAGGGACTCGTGATCGTCGAAGTCACCTCCTGGCAGCACCGCAGTCCGGGTCCAGGGTTTGCCGGCCCCCGGGAAGAACTGGCACAGCTTGTCCGTAGCCGCCTCAGCCAGCCTTCGGTAGGTTGTGATCTTGCCTCCGAAGACAGAAAGCAGGGGAGCCTTACCCTTCTCCCTGTTCACCTCGAAGGAGTAGTCCCGCGACACCTTCTGGGCGTCTCCCTCCTCGTCGTCCACCAATGGCCGCACCCCGGAATAGGACCAGACGACATCGCCGGGCGACAACTGCCGCTTGAAATAATCATTGACGATCTTCAGGAGGTAGCGTGTTTCCTCCGGAGAAATTCTCGCCTCCCGGGGATCACCCTCGTAATCCACATCCGTTGTGCCCACCAGCGAGAAGCTGTCTTCATAGGGGATCACGAACACGATGCGGTCGTCTTCGTTCTGCAGGATATAGGCTTCCGTTCCCTTGTTGAGCCGGGGCACCACAATGTGACTGCCCTTGACCATGCGGATCATTTTCGGTGCCTTCATGGACAGGGTCTCCCGGAACAACCGGCTGACCCAGGGACCGGTGGCGTTGACCACCACCCTGGCGGTAACTGCGCGTTCGCTTTCGTCGAGGGTATTGCGGAGGGTGACGGTCCAGTGGTCAGCACCCCGGTCTGCCCTGATACATTTGGTCCGGGGCAGAATGGTTGCCCCACATTGTTGTGCCTTGCGAGCAGTCAGGACCACCAGCCGTGCGTCATCCACCCAGCCATCGGAGTATTCAAAGCCGCGGGTGATTTCCGGCTTCAGCGGGTCGCTCTCATCAAAGCTGATGGCGCGGGAGCCGGGCAGCAGTTCCCGCTTGGCCAGGTGGTCATACAGGAACAGTCCGGTGCGGATCATCCAGGCCGGGCGCAGGTGGGGCCGGTGGGGCAGGCGGAAGCGCATGGGCCACATGATATGGGGTGAATTTCGCAGCAGCGCTTCCCGTTCTGCCAGGGCTTTGCGCACCAGCCTGAACTCGTAGTGCTCGAGATAGCGCAGTCCACCGTGGATGAGTTTGCTGCTGGAGGACGACGTGGCCGAGGCAAGGTCGTTCATTTCGCACAGCAGGACGCTCAGCCCCCGACCGGCGGCATCCATGGCAATGCCGGTACCGTTGACCCCGCCACCAATGACCACCACATCGTAGTCATCCTGCTTCCCGGTCATTATCGGGTTGCCTCCTGCCAGTCGACTGTATGGAACCTGCACCGAGTTTAGTGGTTCGGGCGGCGTTCTGCAGCTTTTTAACGACTTGACGGATAATAGCGGGGGAGGAAGACAGGAAGGAAGAGCCGGGCGGGACCGATGCCCCGCCCGACAGGTTACTCCGTGGATGGAGTAGCCGGGATCAGAGGTGGGTTGGTTTGCCGGCCTCCCGGCGGCGCTCTTGCCATTCCTCGCGGGTCTGGGCGGCCTCGTCTCCGGGCATGGAGTCGATGATGTCGAAGTAATCCGAACTGTACTCGTCCGCCACGATGGAGTCCCGGTCCTTTACCTTCACCACGTGCACGGTCTGGACATTCTGGTGGTCAAATTCGCGCCAGTACTGCTCGTCTTTCAGCAGACTGTACCTGTGCCCCTCCAGGGCGCGGATAACCGCTTTGCTGTTGGTGGTACCTGCGCGCTCGACGGCATCCTTGTACTGGTAAATGATGCTGTAGGCCGAGGCCGCAGCGGTGGACGGGCGCATTTCGTAGCGCTCGGAGAACGCCTCCACAAACTGCTTGCCGCGGGCATAGTTCTTCTCGTACGGCAGGTTCCAGACCCAGGGTGAGGCGCCGACGATGCCGGACATGATGGTCGGGCCGACCTGCCGCGCCATGCCCAGGGTCAGGTTTGGCACCACCACCTGCATTTTGTCGAAAACGCCCATCTCATGGGCCACGTTCAGGGCCCGGACCATGTCATCACCGAACAGCACCAGCATCAGGACCTTGGCATCACTGGCCATCGCCTGATCCAGAGCACCGCGAAAATCGGAAATCAGCGCCCGTGGGAACGGGGTCTTCACGCCCTGGTGGGTATTGGTATCTTCGGTGCCGGAGAATTTGCGTACGGATTCCTCGACAGACCAGCCCCAGGTATAGTCGGAGGTGATATAGAAGTATTCCTCATTGGCATGATTGCGGCTGAGATACTGGCTCAGGGCCCTGGCGGTCATCCAGGCGTTGTAGGGCTCACGAAACATGTACTCGTGGCCTTCAGCGCCGGTGGTGGCATTGGAGTAGGTGAGGGTGCCGAAGTAGATGGTATCCCGGTCCCGGGCGGCCTTGCCCGAGGCAATGGCGACAGCGCTGGATACGCCGCCGAGCACCATCTTCGCGCCCTCCCGGTCAATCAGTTCGGCGGTGTTTTCCGCCCCCTGCCCTGGTTCGCCCCGGGTGTTGCGGATGACCAGTTCCAGCGGTCGTCCCATCACGCCGCCGGCCTTGTTGATTTCATCCACGGCCAGGAAGGCACCAAGCCGCTGTTGCAGGCCTTGATCCTTGTAGCGCCCGGTCTGGGGATAGTTCAGCCCGATCTTGAGGGTTTCGGCATAAACAGTGGAGCCTGCCAGCATAAGCAGGCAGGCAGAAAGCAGGACTTTTCTCAAAGTCATGGAAATTGGCCTCCAGAAGCAATATCACCGATAGTGTGAAGGGTGATTTCTGATTATTTTCACTCGCACGCAAGTGTCAACGTAGATAATAAGGCCAACAATGGGACTAAGGTGGAAATTTCCGTAACAGTTTGTAGGCGGTTAAAGGATACGATTAGTTGGGTGGTCAACGTTCAGTCTTTTGTCGGATGACAATTTTGACAAGCATCAATCCCGGGTTCAGCTTATGCTTTAGTGTATCGGTTAATTGCCTGACGAATCCGGGAGGAGCCATAACCCGTTATGACTGATCGTAAATCCGAACTGGAAGCCCTGAAAGCCGATCTCCAGGCACGCCTGAATCGGTACCATGCCCACCAGAACCGTGAGGACGGCGCCCTGGACAAGGACTTCGAAGAACAGGCGACCCAGACCCAGAACGATGAAGTGGTCGACTCCCTGGAAACGGAGGCCCGTGCCGAGCTCGCCCAGATCGAGCATGCCCTGGAACGCATCAACAGCGGCGTCGGCGATGAGTGCGAATCCTGCGGGGAGGAAATCGATCCGCGCAGGTTGCAGGTATTGCCGTACACCACGCTTTGTGTGGACTGCGCCGGCGATTGAGTCACCCGGACTCAGGGGGCGGCTTCGGACAGTTCCTCGGGGACGGCGATCGCTGGTTTTTGAGGCTGCCAGCGTACAATGCGACCGTAAACCCGATAATACCGACAAAGGAGTGCAGTGTATGGCGCAGAAACCGGTGGCTATCCTGGCCTGGGCAGGAATTTTTCTGGCAGTATTTGTCTGGTCGGGTATCGCCCCCAGGGACCGGGCGACCTGGGTTCTGGAGGTGCTGCCTGCGGCCATCGGCTTTGTGCTTGTTGTCTGGTGTTATTTCCGCTTTCCCCTGACTTCGCTGGCTTACTGGCTGATCCTGGTGCACGCCGTCATCCTGATGGTGGGTGGCCACTACACCTATGCCGAAGTGCCCCTGTTCAATCACCTTGGCGACTGGTTTGGCTGGCAGCGCAACAACTACGACAAGCTCGGGCACCTTGCCCAGGGATTCATTCCGGCGATAATTGCCCGCGAGGTCGTGCTCAGGCTGGATGTCTTCGCGCGGTCCGGCTGGCCCTCGTTCTTTATTGTCTGCTTCTGCCTTGCCCTCAGTGCATTCTACGAGCTGATTGAATGGTGGGTGGCGCTGCTGAGTGATGAGGCGGCGGAAGCCTTCCTTGGTACCCAGGGTTATGTCTGGGACACCCAGTCGGACATGGCCTGGGCCCTGGTTGGTGCCATTGTGGCACTGGTGCTGCTTGGTCGGATCCATGACCGGCAGCTTACCCGTCTGGCCTCCTGAACCCGATTGAAACCGACCTTTATCGAAGCTGACGGGAACACCGGCCAACGCGTTGCTGGCGGCCTACCTGAGCGAAAATCAAGGCATCTCGATGGGTTTGTCCAATGGATGTTGATGGGAATTCCGGTGTCGGTCGTCATGCTGGCGCTGTTGTGTTACGCCCTGCCGGGCATGGTCTTTACCCTCTGATTACCGCTCAGTCCTCCGGCTGGCCAAGGTCCAGCCAGGGCTGGGACAGCCAGTAGAACCGGCCGTCGCCGGCCGGATGGGTGCAGTTGTAGCGGAAGCGGCGGCGGTTGAAGGCTTCCGGCGCCTGGACTCTGATCATTCCATCCTCAACATTTTCGATCTGGATTCTGCCCATGCCGGAGGCAAAACAGGTGAGCCGGTCGGAGGACAATTTTTCCGGCAGCGGAAACTCGAGAATCGGTGGATTGCCGGGGATCACCCCATCAGGCAGGTTTCCTGCGTCGACAGGAAAGGCACGGCTGAGCAACTTGTTCTTCAGGCTGCCCAGCTGGCCGTAGGCATTGGCCATGGGAAACCGGGGCAGCCGGGTCGGGGCGGAATAGACGCCAATGGGGCCGGAATGCTGGCTGTAGCCATACCAGCCCCGGTCCGAGAGATGATCCTCCAGGGCGGAATCGAATTCCCCGTAAGGATAAGCAAACATCGGGGTGTCGATGCCGAGGCGCTGCTGCAGTTCTTTCTGTGCGCCATCCAGGCTGTGTTCAATCCGCTGTTGCCATTGATCTTCGGGTTCACCGGGTTTCCGGGCAAGATGCCCGTGATCGGCACTGTGGTTGGCCAGGGTCACACGGTCACGGCTTGCCAGTTCCTCCAGCTCGCCCCACGTCATGTAGCCGGGTCGGCCGACCGCATCGGTATTGACGAAAACCGTGTAAGGGTAGCCCCGGTCCGCCAGCTTTGGCGCGGCCGTGGTATAAACGGATTTATAGGCATCATCGAAGGTCAGGGCGACGGAGTTCCGGGTGGTGCCTTCCTCCAGCGCGTTCTGCGTGCCCTCGAGCAGGGGCACTGGCTCCAGTTGAAGATCCCTGAGCATGTCCAACTGGGCCTCGAACAGGGATTCGGAAGTGCTTGTGGAAGGCGGAGTGGCATCGCTGACATGGTGGTACTGGAGCACTACCAGGTCTGCCCTGACAACTGTGCTTAGAAGGGCCAGCGTGAGAAAGGCGAAAACACTGGTTCCTGGCTTCATGGGTTCCCCTGATCCGGCGGTAAGTCAGGCTCAATGCCGGGGAAGCTGACCTCGCCGATCAGTTCCCGGGGGGGCGCCTGGAGCGAGCGGATCAGGGCCAGCTCACTGGTGCCCCGGGGCGCCTTGCGCAGTTCGTGTTCCACGGCCACGAGCAGATGCTGAATCTGTTGATCGAGAATGTGGCCGGACGCTTCGGCGTCCTTGTGATTGGTCAGAGCGGAATCGGTCATGGAGGGTATGGTAGGGAAGAGTGGAGCTACAAGGAAGGCCTTCTGTGTTGTCCGGTATGTCGACGGGTTGCAGTATATCGCTATCCGGTATCCTGTCCCTGAATCCCGGTGATGCGTATAATCGCACCCTCATTGACCTTACGAACGTGGTTGTTATGTCCGAAGCTATGATCGCCAATGCCGCTGACCAGTCGCCCGCTTCCGAGCAGGATCGGCGCCGGAAACTGGAGCTGAATAAACTGCAGAAACGTTTGCGCCGTGAAATGGGGCAGGCGATTGCCGATTTCTCGATGATTGAAGCCGGTGACAAGGTCATGTGCTGCCTGTCCGGTGGCAAGGATTCCTATGCCATGCTGGATATCCTGCTTAACCTGCAGAAAAGCGCACCGGTTTCCTTTGAGTTGATTGCGGTCAACCTGGATCAGAAGCAGCCCGGGTTTCCCGAGGAAGTATTGCCGGAATATCTTGCTTCACTGGGAATCGAATACCACATCATCGAGAAGGATACCTACAGCATCGTCAAGGACAAGGTGCCTGAGGGTAAGACCACCTGCGGCCTGTGTTCGCGCCTGCGTCGGGGCATTCTCTACAATTTTGCCGAAGAGCACGGGGTTACCAAGATTGCCCTCGGCCATCATCGGGACGACATGCTCGAGACCCTGTTCCTGAACATGTTCTACGGCGGCAAGCTCAAGTCCATGCCGCCGGTATTGCACAGTGATGATGGCCGCAACACCGTGATCCGTCCGCTGGCCTACGCTCGCGAAAAGGACATTGCCCGTTATGCGGCCCTGCGCGAATTCCCCATCATCCCGTGCAACCTGTGTGGCTCCCAGGAGAACCTGCAGCGCCAGGTGATCAAGGACATGTTCCAGACCTGGGACAAGCAGCATCCGGGCCGGCTGGAAACCATGTTCCGGGCCCTGTGCAATGTTGAGCCGTCCCATCTGGCCGACCCGAACCTGTATGACTTCAAGGAAGGCAAACGCCTTGGCGGCAAGCGCCAGGCGGTGGTTCAGTCCGCGGAGCCGGAGGCAAGCCCGGATTTCGGTCGGCTGGATGTGCTGAATATCTAGGGCGCCTTTCTGATCAGAACAGGGGCAGGGTCCAGATTCCGAACAGGATGAGCAGGGCACCACTGGCCTTCCGGACCGCCTGGTGCTTTTGCAGTCCGCGCACCCAGCTGGCGGCATAACCGGTTGCCAGCATGGACGGCAGGGTGCCGAGGCCAAAGAAGAACATGGTCAGAGCGGCCGATGTAACCGTAGGCTGTAGCGCAGCCCATCCCAGGGTGCTGTAGACCAGGCCACAGGGTAGCCAGCCCCAGAGTGCGCCCAGTGCCAGTGCCTGTGCGGGATGGTGGATTGGCATCAGTCGGCGGGTCAGCGGAGAGAGTTTCTGCCAGACCGGGGCGCCAATCTTCTCCACATAGCGGATTCCCTGCCACCACTGGCCCATGGACAGGCCCATGAAAATCAGCAGCAATCCCGCGATAGTCCGCAACACCATCCCTGCCGAGGCCCACTGGCTGGCGGCGCCGGTACTGAGCACCGCGATCAATGTGGCAATCAGGGTGTAGCTGCCGATTCTTCCGAAATTGAAGGCCAGCAGCATCAGTGACTGGCGAAGGCGGAATCCCCGCCCGACCGGCAGGGCCATGGACAGGGAGGCGCTGATCCCGCCACACATGCCCAGGCAATGGGTACTGCCAAGCAGACCGATGAGAAAAGCGCTGGGATAACTCAGGTAAAGGTCTGCTGCCATCAGCTCTTCGGTCCGGCGCTGTCCCGGTCTTCCTCCCCGGTGCTCTGCCCGGATTTACCTTCTTCCTGTGCAGGTTTGTCG
>JAXHVJ010000032.1:12350-29552 GCA_034189235.1 Pseudomonadota bacterium | reverse complement strand
GCTCCGTGGTGGCCGATGGCGGCTACGCCAGCCAGGCGAACGTTGCCGCTGGCAGGGCCATGGGACTGAAGCATGTCGTATTTCACAAACCGGTGGGTGTCTCGCTCACGGCCATGGGCGTCAAGGCGAAGACCTTTAACGCGCTACGTGATTTCAGGGCCGGCGTCGAAGGTAATATCTCGGAGCTGAAAAGAGCCTTCGGAGCCACGAAAGCAAAGTGGAAAGGTCAGGACGGCTTCAAGGCGTTTGTCTGGGCCGCGGCTCTGAGCTACAACCTGGTGCGTTTGGCGCGGCTCGATCCCGGTTAGCTGACAGGTCCGGACTGAAAAGCGGTAAAAAGGGCGCGTGGTAAAGCCATGCGATGCCCGCCCGTGGCCGGAATTCAGGCTGATTGCTCAGATAATGGTCAAACTGACCAGTAGTTGGCCACCTCCATTTTTTTGAAGGCACTCAGCTCCGTGCCCATTTTCGGGAGCACGCTGAATTGGCTGAAAATGGGTGTTTCTGGATGGGCACTAACTAACGGTCGCGGCGTATGGCCCCCGCCATACGCCGCTTTTTCCTTCCTGATTACTCCTGGGCGGGCCTTTCCACTACTTTGCGCTTGCCCCTGGCGCAGCGGGACAGGGCCTTGAGCCCGTCGCCGTCGAAGGCATCCACCCGGATCACGTCGTACAGGGCGGTCAGCGCTTCCAGCAGCTTGTCGCATTCATCCGCTTTCACTACGCCCTGGGCACAGGCCCAGTCCACCAGTTCCTTGCGTTCGTGGCCCATCAGCAGGGCGATTTTGTCGAGTTCGTCGTCGTCCCGGTTGCGCATCGCCTCATGCAGTCGACCACGCATGCCGGCGGTTTCGTTGGCCAGTTTGTAGGCGTTGAGCACGCGACCCAGCGGATCTTCCGGATCCATGTTGGCGTAGGCGCCGCGACTGATGCGCTGGCGGACCGGGGTATCCTCGACGATGGTGCGGGCGACTTTGGTGCCGAGGCTGTCGTCCGGGCCGTTGAGGCCGGTCGCGCCGAGCGGGAATACCAGCAGGCGCAGCGGCCAGCGCAGGGCCGGGACCGGGAAGTTGATGATAGCTTCGCGCATGGAGCCCTGCAGATCCCGCATACAGGTTCTCAGGCTCCATTCCAACAGCTGGCGCTGGTCATCGGGGTAGCCTTCTTCGTGCCATTGCTTGATCACCGCGCTGGCATAGTAGAGATGCACCAGGCAGTCCGCCATCCGGCCGGACAGGCGCTGGCGGGCTTTCAGGCCGCCGCCGACGGTGAGCAGGGTGACGTCGGTCATCAGGGCGAAGGCCGCGGAGAACCGCGCCAGCTGGCGGTAGTGGCGTTTGATTTCGCCGTGGCGCGGCACCGATTCGATCACACCTCCGGTCAGCGCCAGCAGGAACGCCCGTAGCGCATTGCGGGTGGTGTGGGCCAGATGGCGGTAGAAGATGCCGTCGAATTTTTTCGCGGCCTTGTCTTCGTCTTCCATGCCCGCCGCTTCGATTTCCTCGACGATGAACGGATGGCAACGGATGGCGCCCTGGCCGAAGATCATCAGGCTGCGGGTGAGGATGTTGGCGCCTTCGACGGTGATGCCGATGGGCACTGCCTGGTAGGCCCGGGCCAGGAAGTTGCGGGGGCCGGTGATGACACCCCGGCCGGCGACCACATCCATGGCGTGGTTGATCACTTCCCGCATCAGGTCGGTGTTGCGGTATTTCAGCACCGCCGAGGGCACCGATGGCCGCACGCCCCGGTCCAGCATGCCGGAGGTGAGGAGGCGGGCGGCATCCATCATGTAGGTATAGCCGGCGATAGGCTCCAGGGCTTCCTGCACGCCTTCAAACTGGCTGATGGAGCGGCCGAACTGCTCCCGGGTGTAGGCGTAGGAGCCGGTTGCCAGGCTGGCCACCTTGCCGGCACCGGTGCCCAGGGCGGGCAGGGAGATGGAGCGGCCGATGGACAGGCACTCGAGCAGCATGGTCCAGCCTTTGCCGAGCATGTCCTGGCCGCCGATCACCTGTTCCATGGGGATGAAAACGTCGGTGCCCCAGGTGGGCCCGTTCATGAACACGGTGTTCATGGGCAGGTGCCGGGCGCCGGCGTTCACGCCGTCGGTATCCTTCGGCACCAGGACACAGGTAACGCCCACCTCGTCGTCTTCGCCCACCAGATGCTCGGGATCGTAGACCTTGATCGCCAGGCCAATCAGGGTAGCCACCGGGGCCAGGGTGATGTAACGCTTGTTCCAGGTCACCTTGAGGCCCAGGACTTCCTCGCCGTTCCATTCCCCCTTGCAGACGATGCCCTTGTCCGGGATGGCGCCGGCGTCGGAACCGGCCACCGGGGAGGTCAGGGCAAAGCAGGGAATTTCCTCGCCCTGGGCGAGGCGGGGCAGGTAATGTTGTTTCTGGTCGTCGGTACCGTAGTGCATCAGCAACTCGCCCGGTCCCAGGGAGTTGGGCACCATGACGGTGACCGCCGCCGATACGCTGCGGGTGGAGATTTTCATGACTATTTCGGAGTGCGCGGTGTTGGAGAAACCGAGGCCGCCGTCCTCCTTGGGGATGACCAGCCCGAAGAAGCCTTTCTCCCTTATGAACTTCCAGACCTTGTCCGGCAGGTCATAATGCTCGTGGGTGATTTTCCAGTCATCGAGCATGGCGCAGAGCTCTTCCACCGGACCATCGAGGAAGGCATGCTCTTCGCTGGTCAGGTGCGCGGGCCTGGCGTCCAGCAGTTTGTTCCAGTCGGGTTTGCCCGAAAAGAGTTCGCCATCCCAGTCCACGGAACCGGAGCTGAGTGCTTCCTGTTCGGTATCGGACAGTTTGGGCAGCCGGCTGCGGACCCAGCCCAGCAGGGGGCGGCTGATTTTGTTCAGGCGCAGGTCGCCGGGAAGGACCAGGATCAGCGCCAGAGCGAGCAAAATGCCGCCAAAGATGATGCTGAGAATATGCCATTCATCCTGGAACAGGCCGACAACCGTGGCAATGGTTACCACCGCGGCTGCCACGGTGCCTCCGATGCCAAGGTAGATCAGTATCAGGGCACTGATCAGTAACAGCAGAACGCTCATGGGCAGACCTCCATATCATGAATGAAATCAACAAAATCTGACCTTAACCATCGGCCAAAGTCTCTGTACTTGCAAGGATCGGGATCAAGTCCGGATGGCAAACCCGGTTGGTTTTCAGAGGCTGAGTCCGGCAATCAGTAACGCCAATGTGGACAGCAGTACCGCCACGTTCGTTCCCAGCACCGCGTTGAGCCGTTCCGGATTATCGAGCACGAGGGGCAGTTGTCGGGAAATCCACAGGCTGACCGGCAGGGTGGACAGGGCAAGGGCACTCCACGCTGGTAACCAGCCCGGCAGAACACCCGCCAGGACAGGAGCATAACTGCCAAGCAAGAGCACCGTGACCAGTCGGGCGGCGGCTGTCCGGCCCAGGGTAATGACCAGGTGACGCCGGCCGGCTTTCCGGTCGGCATCAGCATCGGGAATCTGGTTGATCAGTAGCAGTTCGCTCACCAGGCATTGGGCGACCAGGGCTACCAGAAGGGCGGAAGTGTCGATCCTGCCACCCAGGGCAACGAGGGCACCCAGGACCATGACCGGCCCGAACCCGAGGCCCGGGGCGAGCAGGCACAGGATGGGCCGGCGGGTAATCCAGCGGGTGTAGGTCAGTACCAGGACGATACCGGCAACGCCCAGCACCAGCATGGGTAGCCCCCGTTGCCAGAGAAAATACAGGCCGATGGCTGTCACCACGCCCAGGGTTCCGATGGCGGCCGCGAGTACGCCCTTTGCCGCCGAGGGCACTTCGGGCAGTGCGCCGCTACCGCCGGAGAAGGGGGTGCGCCGGGTGGTCATATCCAGACCAGAGACAAAGTCTTCGTATTCGTTGAACAGGTTGACCGCTGCGTGGGCGAGCAGGGCGCCGATGAAGACCAGCAGGGTGTCGACCAGGGCCGGTGAACTGCCCTGTTTCCAGGCGACGGCCACGCCAAGCCCGGCGCAAAGAGGCGCCAGAATCAGGAAGTTGGGGCGAAAGGCGCGAACCACCGCAGCCGCTTCGGACATGCTGTATTTTCCTTATACGTAACCGGCGGCAAACACCAGTCCCAGCACGATCGGGATCACCACCAGGCTGCCGAGGTTACTGAGCAGGACCAGTGAGGCCACTGTGTGGGGCTCCTGCTGGTATTGCTCTGCCACCATATAATTGAGCACTGCCGGAGGCAAGGCGGCGAATACCCAAAGTGAGGCGGCCTGCAGGTCCGGCAGGTCCAGCACGACAATCAGCGGCCAGGCCAGCAACAGGCCGCTGGCGGGGCAGGCGATGGCCCCCAGCAGGCCCAGTTTCCAGTCGTTGAAATCAATGTCGAGCATGCGCACCCCCAGGGCAAACAGCATCAGCGGGATACACACCTCGCCCAGCATGTTCATGCTCTCCAGCAGGGTGTCGGGCAGGGCGATGCCGCTGAGATTGACGACGAGGCCGGCAACACACGCGAACACGATGGGGAGTTTAAGGCGCTGGATGAGTGAGGTGTGGGGGTCGAGCATATAGAGCCCCACGCTGAAATGCAGCAGCATCTCGACGATGAACAGCACAATGGCCGCCGGCAGGGCCGCGTCGCCGAAGGCCAGCAACAGCACCGGAATGCCCATATTGCCGGAATTGTTGAACATCATCGGCGGCAGAAAGGTCTTCAGGTTCAGCCTGAGTGCCCTGGCCAACGGGTACAGCACGATGCCGGAGCCGAGCACCACCACAGTCGCGCCGAGGGCCAGCCTGGCGTATTCCTGCAGGGGCGCCTGCTGGTCCGCCAGTACCGAAAACACCAGCAGGGGCACAAAAAGCTCCATGTTCAGCACGTTCAGGCCCTTTATATCGGGCCTGCGGTAACGGCCATACACGGCGCCACAGCCGGTGATCAGGAACACCGGCAACATCGTGGAAAGAATCTGGCCAAGCATCGGTGGGCTCCGGCAATCGGGAAAAGTTGGATGGATAAACGGTTAGGTTCGCAAGTAAAGCGGAACTTGGCAAATGCTATTGCCGGGAATTCGACCAAAGCCCGGGAGTTTGCCTGACGCCCTTGCTGTGGCCACAATAACCCCCATTGTCAGTCCGGATAGCGACCCTGGAGAGTACCCGTGCCCCGTTTCGATCAACCTTTGTCCCGTGAGAACACCTGTTCCGTAAAGTTCGATGCCCGCAAGGCGGTCTTTGGCCGCGAGGACGTGGTGCCGGTCTGGGTGGCGGACATGGACTTCGCGGCCCCGGAGGCGGTAACGGAGGCCCTGAAGCGGCGCGCCGAGCACCCCGTCTACGGGTACACCCTGTTCCCGGAGACCCTGTACCAGTCCATGACCGACTGGTTCCGGCAGCGTCACGGCTGGGAGATTCGCCGGGAGTGGATCCTGATGGCACCCGGGGTGGTGCCGTCGCTGCATGCGGCCTGTCTCGCCTATGCCGGGCCCGGCGAGGGCGTGATCATCCAGCCGCCGGTGTACCCGCCGTTCTTCAGTTCGGTGAAGCTGACCGGCCGGGCCGTCGTCGAGAACCCGCTGATTGCTGACACATCCGCGAACGGTGAAATCCGCTACACGATGGACCTGGACCATCTGGAGGCCTGTGCGGCGCGGCCGGAGAACCGGGTCCTGATGTTGTGTTCGCCTCATAACCCGGTAGGTCGGGTATGGTCGGAACAGGAGCTGCGGGTGGTGCTGGATATCGCGCGCCGGCACGATCTGGTGGTGCTCAGCGACGAAATCCACGGTGACCTGGTTTTCCCCGATGCACCCTCCCATCACGTGCTGGCCACCCTGGCCGAACCGGACGATACCCTGGTCACGGCAGTGGCGCCGAGCAAAAGCTTCAACATGCCGGGGCTCGGGCTCTCGGCCCTGGTTATTCCCGACCAGTCCCGGCGTCAGGCCATCAAGGCCGTGTTTGACCAGATGCACCTGCCGCAATGCAACCCGTTCAGCGTGGCCGGGTTTGAAGCAGGCTACCGGGCCGGTGGCCCCTGGCTCGACCAGTTGATGGAGTACCTGCAGGGCAACCGGGATTTTGTGATCGATGCCATCGATCGCCTGCCTGGCATCACCACCTTCCGGCCTGAAGGTACCTACCTGATGTGGCTGGACTGCCGCGAACTGGGGCTGGATGATGCCGGCCTGAAACGGTTCTTTGTCCAGGATGCCGGCGTGGGCATGAACCCGGGCATCAGCTTTGGCCAGCCCGGCAGTGGTTTCATGCGCCTGAATATCGGTTGCCCGCGCCAGACCCTGGTGGAGGTGCTGGGTCGGATCGGGCAGGCGCTGTCAACAACCTGACCCCGGGCCTGGTCTCAGGCCTTGTGAAACGCGGGTCGTTTGACCCGTGTTGCCAGCAACAACCCCGCCAGGATCAGACCGCCCCCGACCATATGGAACAACCCCAGGGACTCGCCCAGGAACAGACCGGCAAGGACGGACGCATACACCGGGGTCAGATACATGAAAATGGCGGCGCCACCCGGGCCGATGGTGTGCACACCGTGGTTCCAGAACGCGTAGGCCAGAATGCCGGGGAAGATGGCGAAGTAGAGCAATGGCATGGCGGTATCGCGGGATAGCTCGAAGCCGCCGGCAAAGAAAAACAGATCCATCAGATAGAACGGCAGGATGATCAGGGTGCCAAGCAGGATCTGGGTGGTAAGGAAAGTCAGGGCCGGCAGCGGTACCGCCTGGCGGCGCAGCAGCACCGAGAACAACCCCCAGCTGAATACCGCCGCGACCATGATCAGATCACCCGGCTGGGCCTGCAGGCCCGTGAGTACGGACAGCTGGCCCCGGGCAATTACCACCAGGATACCGAGCACCGCCAGGCCGATACCCAGGGCCTGGATGGGGCGGGTTCGGTCACCCAGCATCAGCCAGGCCAGAAGGGCCACGAAGATGGGGATGGTGGCGTTGATCAGCGCGATGTTGGTGGCGGTGGTGGTGATGGCGGCGTAATACAGTAACGAATTGAACGCGGCCACGCTGAAGGTGGCCAGGGCTACCATGGAGCCGAGGTGCTGACGGATCATCTGCCGGTGGCGGAGGACGCCCGGCAGGCCAAACGGCAACAGGATCGCCAGGGCGATGATCCAGCGCCAGAACGACATGGACAGAGGCGGTATGTCCTGCACGGTGCCCCGGGCAAGCACCGCATTGCCGGCCCAGAACAGGGGCGTCAACACCAGCCCGGTGTAGGCCAGTGCCGTAGATTTCGACAAGGACTGTGACGAAGCCAAGAGCGGTTCTCCCGTCGTTCTTCATTCGCTGGGTGAAAGACGACTAGTGCCCCGTCTGGTTAATTCGCAGTAGGTCAACGAATTAACCAGACGGGACACTAGTGTAGTCCATCACTCTGATGGACTCTTATCTGCCGGAATCCGGGCAGGTTACCTTGATCAGGTGTGATCATTACTGAACCACTGCCTCTCTTCCTGCCTGGCACGGCCATCCGTTTCCAGTTTCAGCAGGTGTGCAAGCGCCGAGCGCGCGGCCAGGCCATGAATCGCCGCCGGTACATCATCATAGGCTTTCGCTGTCAGCTCTTTGAGCCCGGTTGGAGACAATTCCCGGAGGGCCTTGGCGACCTTATGTTCACGGGACAGGCGGTGGGTGATCAGGAAATCGATTACTGCCTCGGGGCGGGCCATCAGAAAACCATGGGCCGGCGCGATGAAGCTGAGTGGTTCGGCCAGCAGCTCGTACAGCGACTCGATATAGGCCTTCATGTCGCCATCGGGCGGATCAATGACCACGGTCGAACCCTGCATGATGTGATCACCGGAAAACAACAGTTCCTGGTCCACCAGCAGGTAGCACAGATGATTCGAGGCATGGCCGGGGGTATGGAGCACCTTGAGCAGCCCGGCCCCGGTGACAATCAGATCGCCATGCTCCGGCATATCGTCAGGCTCAAACGACCGATCCTGGGAGGCACCGGCGGGCGCGGGCCAGCCGAAGACCCGGCAACCGGTTTTCTGTTTCAGAGTGGCGGTGCCCGGGGAGTGGTCGATGTGGGTGTGGGTCACCAGCACCTGATCGATAACGCCCCCGGTCAGCTCGAGAATCCGCTCGATATGGTCAGGATCATCCGGACCCGGATCCAGAACCGTAAACCGTTCATGCCCCAGCAGGTAGGTATTGGTGCCCGGGCCGGTCATCATGCCGGGGTTGGGCGCGGTCAGCCGAAGCACACCGGCGGCAATTTCCACCGCTTCCCCGGGCACAATCTCCGCCTGCGTGGATCCCTCACCTTCCGGGTCCAGCTTGGCTGCCTCATCATAAGCCGGTGAGCCGGGCTCCAGGGTGACCGGCTTACCCTTGCGCACCGCCGGCCAGGGTTGACTGGGATAGGGCTCCGGTGGATTGGCGTGGGCATAGCGCATCACCGCTTCGGTGGTGCCAAAGTCGCTGAGCACCCGCAATGTCCGGATCGTCGGCAGCCCCAGCAATCGCTTACCGCTGCGGTGCTCCTCCAGCGCCTGCGCCGGATTTATCCAGACATGATCGATGGTCTCCACCCCGTCATGGGAAGCGTCCTGCCGCTCCGGCGCCGCCGCCACAAAAAACCGGGTATCAAACCGCCGTGGCGGGCCGGGTGGTGTAATCCAGTGGCTCAGATAAGCCATCCGGTCGAGGGGAATCGTCAGAGAATGTTTCTGACACAATTCCGCGAGCGAAACCTCCCCTTTGAACAGCGAGATCCGCTCCTTCCGGACCGGGTGATCGGCGCCGATCAGCGCCCCCTGCTCATCCAGCGCCAGCAGAATCCCGGCCTCCTCGAAACACTCCCGGACCGCGGCCAGCATGTAATCCGCACCACCTTCATCCAGGCTCATGATCTGACTGATTTCGGCATCGGCCGGACCAATGGTGTGTTCACGGCCATAATGTTCCTGAACATCCACCGCGCCCCCGGGAAAGACAAAATATCCGGGCATGAAAGCGGCTTTCCACGTACGTTGCAGGAGCAGAACCTGAAGCCCCTCGGTGGTATCTCGTAGCAGGATCAGTGTGGCGGCAGGGCGTATATCCATAGTGTTCCCGTTATGTGCATTTTGTCGGTGCGCGTAGAGAGCAGGGGTGGTGATCGGGATGAGCTTTCCAAAACTGTGCGGAGCCAGGGATGGCGGAGCTCAAGCGCCACAGGGACGTGCTCGAGCGGGTTTTGGAAAGCTCATCCCGATCGCCACTTCCTCCAAATATCGTTGCGCGGAGGTAAAGAGCAAGATAACTGAATATGCCACAGGATGAACAGTAAAACCCAAGAGCGTATGATTCGCGGCAACAGCAACCCGCATCCAGACAGGTGACCAACCGTGGCCCGAATCAAACTCTCCTTCCCGGACGACGCCTTCGTCTTCAAAACCAGAATGCCCGTGCGCATCACCGATATCAACGGCGCCAACCACCTCGGCAACGACGCCCTCATCTCCATGCTGTCCGAGGCCCGGGCCCAGTTCCTCGTGGAATACGGCATGGAAGAAAGCGACCGGCAGGGCATCGGCATCATCATCACCGACCTGGCCACCATGTACCTGTCCGAATCCTTCTACCCGGACATGCTATGCTTCGAAGTCGGCCTGATGGACTTCAACAAGTACGGCGGTGACTTCGTGTTCCGGGTCACCAAGGCCGACGGTGGCAAGCCCGTGGCTCTGGCCAAGTATGGTTTTGTCTTCTTCGACTACCAGCGCCGGCAAGTGGCGCCCATGCCGGACAGCTTCCGGTCACGCTTCGCGGGGAGCGAATCAGGGGATTCCTGAATCCGTCGGTTCAGCAAGTGCCCGCAATCAGGCGGGTGCTTCCTGCTGGCGGAGATGGGTCATGCCCTGACGGTACAGGAAATAGGCGGTGGTGCCGGCCAGCAGGTTGCCCACCAGCGCCCCGGACATCAACCCGGTAAGCCCGGAGATCTGCGAGCCCAGCCACAGCATCGGCAGGTACCAGGCGAACAGCCGCAGGGTGGAAATCAGCAGTGCGCGCATCGGCAGCCCGAGAGCATTGTTCACCGAGACCATCAGCATACACACTCCCAGCCCGCTGTAACTCAGCGGTACCCGTAGCAGATAGTTCACCAGTATTTCCTGCACAGCCGCATCCCGGGTAAACAGTGTCGAGACCAGACCGGAAGCCGCCAGCCAGATCAGTGCCAGCGCCAGCTGCCACACCACGATAAACCGGACCGCAATGCGCACCAGACGCCGGATGGTCTCGAGTTCGCCGGCTCCCAGCAGGCGCCCGATCATCGGCGGCATGGACATGGTCAGAGCCAGCACCACAACGATCGAGAAGAATTCGAGTCGGGTACCCAGCCCCCAGGCCGCTACCGCCGCCGAACCGAAACCGGCCACAAGGGCTGTAGCGAGCATGGCCGAGACCGGCGGCATCAACTGACTGACCATGGCCGGTGCCGTGATGCTGCCAAGCTGTCGCAGGGCTGCGGCCAACTTCAGCTGGAACAGGTCAAACCGGAGCCAGTGGCGCCTTATCAGGGCCGGGTAGACCACCAGCGCGCCCAGCCCGAAAGCGGTAATCGTGGCCCAGGCCGCACCCGGCAGACCCCAGCCGAAAACAAAGATGTACAGCGGATCAAGGGCGATGTTGATCAGGCTGGTGGCAATCATCATGTAGCCGGGCAGTTTGGTATCGCCATTGGAGCGACAGACCGCGTAACCGAAATACAGCATCGCTCCGGTCCAGGCCGACACCAGCCAGGGCGCCCAGTACTCCCGGATCACCGGCCGCAGTGCCATTTCTGCCCCCAACAGATCGAGGATCACCGTCTGAAGCAGCCATACCGACAGGCACAGGATCATCGCCAGACTGGCACCGATAGTGACAACCAGCCCACCCAGGCGTTGGGCCCGGATTTCGTCTCCCTGGCCCAGGGTGCGGGAGATGATGGCGGTGGTAGCGATGCCGAGGCCCACGTACATGCCGCTGACCAGTTGCTGCATGGGCACCGTGAAACCCAGTGCGGCCAGCGGATCACGCCCGAGCTGACCCACGAAGGCACTGTCGGCCAGGTGGAAGGTCATCAGGGACAGAACGCCGAACAGCATGGGCCAGGTCATGTTATAGAGCTGACGGCCGAGGCTCGTGTTTCCGGATGTCTGGTTCAAAACAACCTGCGTGGTATCGGGAATGGGTGAAAAGGCAGGAGAGTATAACGCAGATAAGGTGTCGGGTCCGGGGATCAACCCGGACCCGGTCGGGAGGGAATCAGAGTGCGTTCAGGGCAGCGTCGTAATCCGGCTCGTTCTTGATCTCGTTCACCAGTTCGCTGTGCAGCACCTTGTTGTTCTCATCCAGTACCACAACAGCTCGGGCACACAGGCCGGCCAGCGGGCCATCCTGGATGGCGACGCCGTAGTCCTGCTGGAACGCGTAGTTACGGAAAGTGGACAGGGTTTCCACATCCTTCAGGCCTTCGGCACCACAGAAGCGTGAGGCGGCGAAGGGCAGGTCGGCGGAGACCACCAGCACCACGGTGTTGTCGAGGTTGCCGGCTTTCTCGTTGAATTTGCGGGTGGAGGCTGCGCAGACGCCGGTGTCGATGCTGGGAACGATGTTCAGGATCTTTCGTTTGCCGTTCCAGTTGTCGAGTTTGACTTCTTCCAGGTCGCTGTTGGTCAGGGTGAAGGAGGGGGCGTTGTCGCCCGGTTGGGGAAATTTGCCGCTCAGTTCGATGGGGTTGCCGTCCAGGGTGACTTTGCTCATTTTGGCTCCTTGTTGAGTCCGGTTTGGGGTTTTACTGATCTACGCCTTCCAGACTAGTCTGGATGACTTTGATTGTCATTATCGCCCTTTTAGTTGGGTGCCGGTCCGGGCAGTTTAGTCTGTGGCTGAATAACAGCTGAAGTTCTCGTTCCGAAAAGGCCTGATGAAAGCCTGCGACGATATCAAGAGCTTCAAGCCCGCTCAGTCAGACCGCGACGCAAGCCACTCAGCCATCTCCAACCAACTCTCCCGAGGCGCCTTGCTCCCTGCAAGAATCCCCACATGCCCCCCCGGCACAACGCGAAACGTCTTGTCCCCGGAACTCACATGATCCATCACCCGTTTGGCAGCCCCCGGCGTCACCATCGTATCCTCACTGCCGGCAATCGCCAGTAAGTTGGCATTCACGTTCTCCAGCCGGGCAATATCCTCACCGATCTGGATCTCGCCCTTCGACAACTGATTATCGATCCACACCCGAACCACCGTGTCCTGAATGATCCCGCCGGGATAGGCCACCATCCGATCCAGGAACGCCGACATGGTGGCATGGTTGGTTACGAACTCCCGGTCCCCCAGACGCACAACCAGCTCCCAGTACCCCATCACGCTGCCGATCGGATTGGTCAGCTTGAACCCCAGGGTGTTGGCCCAACCGGGGGTATTGAACCAGTGGGATTTCAGGTTGTGAATACGGAAGCCCGTTCGTTTGCGAATCACCTCGGCCGCCTCGGCGATGGCCTGGGACGCCACCCCCATGAATCCGGACGCGTGACTGTCGATGGGGGAACCCAGCACAATGGCATTGCGCACATGCTGGTCCTGGCTCAGGGCGGAATAGAACAGAGTGAACATGCCGCCCATGCTCCAGCCGTGCAGGGACAGCTCCTGCTCACCGCTGTGTTCCCTTACCCGGTTCAGATAGGCGGGCAGAAGCTCCGCGACATAGGTGTGCAGGTTGTAGTGGCTGTGTTCGCGCTTTGGCACCCCCCAGTCAATCAGGTAAACCTCGAAACCCTTGGCGCGCAGGAAACGGACCAGACTGCGCTGTGGAAAGAGATCATAGATGAGCATGTTGACCGCCAGGGGCGGGATGATGACGATCGGGGTGCGGTGAGTGGTGCGTTCCACCGGAATGGTCAGATCGTCCAGTTCGATGAAATCTTCCTGCAACGGTGGGTAGTAGCGCAGGCTGACCAGACCGTCAGAATATAGTGTCTCAAAGGGCGTCTGGCCGGCCTGGACCAGGCTGGCGGCCCGGAACACCCGGTCGAAGGCATTGCCGGCGTAGATTGTAGCCTGGCGGGTCAGACCGGAGGTTTTGTCGAGCACCGACTTGAACGGGTTGGGCATCGGGATTTCCATGGAGCAGTTGATCACACCAGTGTAAAGAAAACAGGTGGCAAGGCTAACCCCGGGAAGGGGTGATGCCTATGGCAAAACCGTCTACCCTGCCGGGCAAACCGGTCACATCGGACCACTGCCCATTATCGTCGGCGCTTGCTATTATGCGGCACCATCGAACCCGAAAACCAAAAGCAGGAAAGCCATGCTCAGTTTCCTCCCGGCCCCGGTCAAGGGCATACTCAATTCCATTCTCCTCGGCATCAATACCCTTTTCTGGTGCATCCTGCTGTACATCCCGGCAATCCTGAAGCTGGTCATTCCGATCAAGGGCTTCCGCATCCTGTGCACCCGCTGGATGATCGCCATTGCCGAAGCCTGGGTCGCCTGCAACATTGGCTGGATGAAGCTCACCCACGGGACCCGCTGGGATGTGAAAGGTGCCGATGAGCTGGAGCGGGAGAGCTGGTACCTGGTGCTGAGCAACCACCAGAGCTGGGTCGATATCATGGCCATGCAGCGGGTATTCAACAGGCGGGCGCCGTTCCTGAAATTCTTCCTGAAGCAGCAACTTATCTGGGTGCCGGTAATCGGCCTGGCCTGGTGGGGCCTGGATTTCCCGTTCATGAAGCGCTACACACGGGAATACCTGGTCAAGCATCCTGAAAAGCGGGGGGAGGACCTCAAGGCCACCCGCCAGGCCTGCGAGAAATTCCGCTTCACCCCGGTGAGCATAATGAATTTCGTCGAAGGCACACGGTTTACCCAGGCCAAGCACGACAAACAGAAATCACCCTACAAGCACCTGCTGACCCCGAAGGCTGGTGGTGTGGCCTTTGTGCTGGATGCCATGGGCGATTCCATTGAGACCCTGGTGGACGTCACCATTGCCTATCCCGATGGTGCACCCACCTTCTGGGAGTTTCTCTGTGGCGAGGTGAAGGTTATCCGGATGGAGATCCACACCCAGACCATCCCGGAACACCTGAAGGGCCGGGACTATGCGGCCGATGCCGAGCATCGTCGTAATGTGAAAAACTGGCTGGCGGAACTCTGGCAGGCGAAGGACGCGCGGCTGGAGAGAATGCTGGGAAATCAGTAAGCCGGCGGTTTTTAACCGCCGGCTTCGTCGTTGTCGTTGCGGATTTCCTCGGCGTCCACCAGCTTGAAGTTGATCTGTCGGCGCTCGTCATCCACACCGGCAAAGGTTACGTTCACCCGCTGCTCCAGCTGGAAAATCCGGCCGTTCTTGTTGTGCACCAGGCGCAGGGTGACCGGATCGAAGCTGAACTTGCCCTCCAGGTCCCGGCAGCTGACAAAACCTTCCAGGCCATTGCAGTCCAGGCGTACAAAGAAGCCAGAGGGAACGGTCCGGCTGATAGTACCGGCCATGGGTTCCTCTTTGAGAGACCTGGCGTAGTCGCTCTTGAGCCAGGCTTCCAGTGAATTGGCGGCCTGGCGAGCCCGGATCTGGCTGGCCTGCAGGGCTTCAAGCTGCTGCGTGTTCAGTAGCTTGATCGGAGTGTCCCAGAGGCTGGCCTTGATCAGCCGATGCACGTAGAAGTCGGAGAACTTACGCAACGGCGAGGTGAAGGTGGTGTAAGCACCCAGACCCATGCCCTGGTGCGGGGCCGCCTCGAAACCCAACTCGGCCCGGGCCAGCTGCCGGGAGATGATCGCCTTCACCGGCACCTCCGCCTCCAGCTCTCCGGTCCGTTTCATCAGGGCCTTGAAGCCCTCGGCAGAATTGGCATCCAGGTCCGCCAGGTGCGGAGCGTGGCTTTCCAGCAGCTTGCGGATATTCCCGGCACGGTCGTCGCGCAGGCCCGGATGCTGGATGAACAGACCTTGGCCTTGCTTTTGCAGGAAGTCCGCAGCGCATCGGTTGGCCGCCACCATGCATTCTTCCACCAGACGATGTGCCTCGTTCTGGACCGCCCGTTCAATCACCCGGATCCGCTTGTTTTCGTCCAGACGCAGGCGGAATTCCGGCCGATCGGCGCTCAGCAGGGCATGCTCGCTGCGCCACTTGCGCAGGGCTGTGGCGGCCTGATGCAGCTGGTCCAGACTGTTGGCGACCACATCGGGCAGGGCCTTGATCTCATCGTCCTCACGGCCCTCGATCAGGTGAGATACCAGGTCGTAGCTGAGCTTGCCCCGGGAGCGGATCACCGCCTGGTGAAAGCTGTAATCGCCCAGACTGCCATCGTTATTGACCTGCAGGTCACACACCAGGGCCAGTCGCTTCACCTCCGGCATCAACGAGCACAGACGGGTGCTGATGGCGTCCGGCAGCATGGGCAGGGGCTCGCCCGGGAAATAAATCGCCGTGGCCCGGTTGAACGCTTCTTCCTCGGCCGGAGTGCCCGGTTTGATGACCGCGGTGGGGTCGGCAATGGCGATGGAGAGGGTCCAGCCGGTGGCATTCGGTGTCGCCATCAGGGCGTCGTCCATGTCCTGGGTGCCCGGGCTGTCGATGGTAACGTAGGGCTGATCGGTACGATCCTCGCGGCCCTCCATGAGAGGTTCCAGGCTATCCTCATTCAGGCTGTCCGCCTGTTCCTGAACCGAGTCCGGCCAGGCGTCGGCCAGATCGAAGCTGGCGAGGGTGAAAGACCGCTCGATGCCGGGCTCGCCGGCCTTGCCGATGATCCGCAGCACCCGGGCCTGGCCCTTGCCATCCTTGAACGGGTGGCGGTGGATCTGGCAGTAGATGTAGTCGTCAGGCCGGGCGCCTTTTCGTTCCCTGGGCGGAATGAAAATCCAGCGGTTGATGCCCGGCGTATCCGGCGCCACGAAATGGCCCTTGCCCTTGATCAGGTAGCGGCCGACAAAGGTGGTGAGGTGGGTTTCCAGTACCTCCTCTACCACGCCCTGGGTCTTGCCCTTCTCTACCTCGTGCTCGGTAATGTTGATGCGATCTCCGGGAAGCACTTTCTGCATCTCCTCGGGGGGAAGAAACACATCTCGACCCTCATCGAGGGCAACAAAGCCGAAGCGCCCGCTGGTGGCCTTCACGGTGCCGGGGAAGACCACCTTGTTTTCCTTGATATCGGTTTTGAGCTGGCGCAATTGATTGAGAGCGTCGGCGTTGAGCATGTTAAGACGAACCTGGCTGCAAAAAATTGGATGTGGGGCAGAGTATAACGGTTATGGAAGCAGCCGTCAGATACGGTGTGGTAACCCCGCTACACTAGATTTCCGCCCAGAACCGCTGGAGGTTCGCCAGGGATTTGGTCAGCAGATCAAATTCCGCCGTTTTGCCGTCACGCTCAAAGATCTGGCGGCGGGCGGTGTCGAGGTCAAAGAGCACCTCACGTTGGGCAGGATCGCGGATGGTGCTCTGGATCCAACCGATGGCCACCCGTCGCTGGCCCCTTGTCACCGGCTCTACCCGGTGCAGTGTGGATGAAGGATAGATTACAGCGGAGCCCGCCGGCAGCTTGTAGGACTGCTCGCCAGCGGTGGTGTCCGTTACCAGTTCGCCACCGTCGTAACTTTCCGGATCATCGAGGAACAGGGTGAAGGAAATGTCGGTACGGATGCGGTTCTCGCCCCGGCCCATGACCGGATCATCCACATGATTGCCATAGGTCATCCCGTCCCGATAGCGGCTGAACAGGATGGGCGTCATCTTTCGGGGGCGAACGGCCATCTGGAAGACCGGGTGGCCGGTCATTGCTGCCTCGACTTCTGTCCGGAGCGCTCTCGCCTGGTCCGTGGCGGATGTCATCTGTTCATTATTTTTGACCAGACGTGCATGCCAGCCCGCGGTGTTACGGCCGTCCTGGAACTGGCCAGCGTCCAGAGCCGCCCGAATCCGGAAAACCTGCTCGGGTATGAGTATGTTGCCTATACACAGAATCATGGTCACTCCTTTGTGTAATGTGAATAATTTGCAATTAGATAAAGTTTTGAAGCATCATGCCGCAACTGGTACCAGTCATCAATGTCGTTGTCGATTCGATAGCGGGCGGACAGTTAAAAGGAGCATTCTGCATGAAAGACCAGAAACTGAAACTCTGGATGGGCATCGGTGTGGCCACCGTATTGGCCGGCTCGGGCGCCTGGGCCGGGGAAGGTGGTGAA
>JAXHVJ010000032.1:0-12250 GCA_034189235.1 Pseudomonadota bacterium | reverse complement strand
GGTGGTGAAAACCACGGCGGAGAGGGTGGCGAAAGCCATGGTGGTGAAATGGGCGACGCCTTCAGTTACTTTGCTGCCGGCGGAGAAGGCGGAGAAGGCGGAGAAGGCGGAGAAGGCGGAGCTGCGGTATCGCCAGTGGCTTCCGATGGCGCCCTGCTCGCAATGATCTACATGATGCGGGGGCATCTGATGGCTGCACGGGAGCTGATCAAGGCGGGCAAGGTTGCCGATGGTCGCCCACACCTGACCCATCCCTGGATTGAAGTCTACCCCATGGCAGAGCGTGGCCTGGAAGCCCACGGTCAGGATCAGCTCGGCGAACGCCTGAAAACATTGGCAGAGGAAGCTGGTAAGGCCGGGAAATGGTCTGATGTCAGTGCCGACTTCAACGCAGCCTGGAAGTCGCTGGAGCAGGCCGTTGCTGCTGTTTCCGGGGATCAGCCCGAGTCTCCGGCCAGGGTGGCGAAAGTGATGCTGTCCCTGACCAAGCAGGCTGTGCTCGAGTACGAAGAGGCCCTTGAGGATGGTCACTTCGTCGCGGTTCATGAATACCAGGATGGTCGTGGTTTTGTGCTGGCTGCCCGGGAATACCTCGAGCGCAACAAGGCAGGCATGATGAAACAGAACAAGGAAGCCTGGCGTGATGCCAACAAGGCCCTGGACGAGCTGCAGAAGGCCTGGCCGACAGCCATGCCACCGGCCTCACCGGCGGTTAAAGTTGCCGACCTGTACGCCAGCCAGGCGCGGCTGGAACTGGCGTTGGCGCCCTACCTGTACTGATGTGAAACCGGCCGGGGCGACTGCCCCGGTTTACACACCCGGCGACACGGTGGTTTCGTCGGGGCGGGTAATACAGATCTGGCTGACGGCTATTAATTGTACTCGGAGAAAACCCGGGTCTGGCCGGCGCCGTTGAACATGATCACCTTGTAGTGGTCCTGGCGGTCGCCGACTTCCATGCCGGGAGAGCCAAGCGGCATCCCGGGCACACTCAGGCCTCTGGCTTTCGGTGCTTCGGCAACCAGGCGCTGAATGTCACTGGCCGGTACGTGGCCCTCGATCACATAGTCACCGACAAACGCTGTGTGACAGCTTGCCAGGGCCCGAGTCAGCCCGGCCTGGATCTTGATCGGGTTCAGGTCGTTGGTTTCGGTAACCTTCACCTCAAACCCGTTTTCCTCCAGGTGATCGACCCAGTCCGCACAGCAGCCACAGGTCGGGGACTTGTACACGTGGATATTCTGCGCGGCACCACCGGCGAGGGCTGTGGTACTGAAGCCGAGGGCGGCGGCAAGGCCGATGGCAAGGGTGTGTCTGTTCATGGTGTTCACCTCAATGATGTTGGTGTTCGTCAGAGCCTGTGCTGCCGGACCCGCTCAGCCAGAACCACCAGACAATGGCGGCCATCAGGGCAAGTCCTCCGGCATTGACCAGAAAAGTGTCCATCAGTTCTCCTCCTTGTGTTCATGACGCTTCGGCTTGTGACTGGTCTGGAACAGTCGCAGACGGTTGGCGTTGGAGACCACAGTGACCGAAGACAGGGACATGGCGGCGCCGGCCAGGATCGGATTCATCAGGATGCCCCACAAAGGATAGAGCAGGCCCGCTGCCACCGGTATACCCAGGGAGTTGTATATGAAGGCCCCGAACAGGTTCTGATGAATGTTCTTTACCGTGGCCCGGGAAATCTCGATGGCATCGGGTACCCCGTGCAGGGAGCCACGCATCAGCGTAATGGCGGCACTCTCGATGGCCACATCCGTGCCGGTGCCAATGGCGAAGCCGACATCGGCTGCCGCCAGTGCCGGCGCATCGTTGATACCGTCCCCGACCATGGCGACGGTATGGCCTTTGCCCCGCATCTCGCTGACCACCTCGGCCTTGTCCTCGGGCAGGACTTCCGCCCGGTAATCGTCAATGCCCGCCTTGCTGGCGATGGCCCTTGCGGTTGCCTCCACATCACCGGTAACCATCATCACCTTGATGCCGGCGTCATGCAGCCGTTTGATGGCGGCTTTTGAGTCGGGCTTGATGGCGTCCGCGACTCCGATCACCCCCAGAACCTCATCGCCAAGGGCCAGGAACAGGGGGGTGCCGGCCTCTTCCGCAATGGTATCGGCGGCCTCCGAGAGCTTGTCCAGCGTCAGGCCCTCGCCTTCCAGCCAGCGGCGATTGCCGAGGCGTACGGTCTGCCCATCCAGCTCACCCCGGACGCCTTTGCCATTGATGGCCTCGAAGCGGGACACCTTTTCAGGTTCGACGCCCTCATCCCGGGCTCTTGCCAGAACCGCCTCCGCCAGCGGATGCTCCGAATGCTGCTCGAGGCCGGCGGCCAGGGTCAACAGCCGGTTTTCGTCACCGTTGGCGGAATGCACCCGAGTGACCGCAGGATGCCCCTCGGTGATGGTGCCGGTCTTGTCGAGGATCACCAGATCCAGCTTGCCGGCGGTCTGCAGGGCATCCCCCTGGCGGATCAGGGCGCCATATTCGGCTGCCTTGCCGACACCGACCATCACCGACATCGGCGTGGCCAGACCCAGTGCACAGGGGCAGGCAATGATCAGCACCGTGGTGGCAGCCACCATCATGTGCACCACCGCCGGCTCCGGCCCGACGTTGTACCAGACCAGCGCCGAAAAGACGGCGATGATCATCACCGTGGGTACGAACACCGACGAGATCTTGTCCGCCAGACGACCGATGGCGGGCTTGGACCCCTGGGCCTTTTTCACCAGCCGGATGATCTGCGCCAGGGCAGTCTCGCTACCGACCCGGGTGGCCTCATAGATCATTGAGCCATGGGTATTCAGAGTACCGGCGGAGACTTCGTCACCTTCGGCTTTGCTGACCGGCATGGGCTCACCGGTCAGCATGCTCTCGTCCACCCGGCTGCTGCCCTCGCGGATGAGGCCATCTACCGGAATCTTCTCGCCCGGACGGACCCGGACCCGGTCGCCCTTGCGCACCTCTTCCACCGGCATGTCCTGCTCCTGGCCGTCCCGGATCACCCGGGCGGTCTTCGCCCGCAGATCCAGCAGCCGCCGGACCGCCTCGGAAGTCTTGCCCTTGGCCCGCAGCTCCAGTGCCTGGCCCAGATTGATCAGACCAATGATCATCGCCGAGGCCTCGAAGTAGACGTGTCTCGCCATCTCAGGCAAAAGTTCCGGCACACTGGCCACAACAATGGAATACAGCCAGGCAGTCCCGGTGCCGACGGCAATCAGAGTATCCATATTGGCGTTGTGATGCCGGAATGCCTTCCAGGCTCCGGTGTAAAAGTGCCCGCCGGTGGCAGCCATCACGATAAACGTCAGTGCCCCGAGCCCCAGCCAGGTAGTCTGATTGGCCTCGGTCACCATCATCGAGCCGAAGCCCATACCCCAGATCATCAGGCCCAGACCCAGGGACAGACTCACCGCCATCTTGACCAGCAGCGACCGGTATTGCTTGCGATCCTCCGCCTGCTTGCGCTCATCGGCATCGTCGGCATTCTCGATCACACTGGCGCCATAGCCGGCACTCTCGATGGCTTTCGCCAACGCCTGAGGGTCCGCATCCCCGGTCGCCGTTGCGGTGTTATCCGCCAGGTTCATATGGGCATGAGTGACGCCGGACACCGACATCATCGCCCTCTCGATGGTGTTCACGCAGGAGGCGCAGGTAGCTCCCGAGACGGAAAGGCTGATCTGGTCACCCCCGGTCGGCGCTTCTGTGGTGCCCTGATCCCGCTCTTCCGCGTGGTGCCCGGAGTGGTCCTGGTGAGGTTGCTCGTCAGAAGCCTCCGCCTTCGCCTTGCCGGCGCAACAACTGGTCGGTTGTTCACTGGCCTCTTTGACCGGCTCGGCCGGGTAGCCTGCGTCCGTTACCCGGCGCGCCGCATCCGCGACGTCGATACCCTCGGGCAATGCGACGGTCTGCTCTTCCAGATTCACCTCCACCAGCTCGGTGTCACCGGTCAGAGGCTCCAGGGCATTACGAATCTTCTTGGCACAGCCCTGACAGGATGCCCCGGAAATGGACAATGCCCGGTGCAGTTCGGTTATCTCACTCATCTGCTTACTCCTCCCCGCTGGTGGCGAGGGCCATATCATCCCAATGCTCGATCAGCCGACAGATCGTATGACCGTCCGGCGTGCCATCCGGCATTTCCCGCCAGATCCCCAGCGCACTTTTCATCCGCTTCCGCAGCTGCTGCAACTCGGCAATCTCCCGCTCGACCTCGGCCAGCCGCTTCTCGAATACCTCTCGCACCATCGGGCAGGGCGAATGATGGTCATCGGCCTGGTCCAGGATCGATCGGATCTCCGGCAGCGAAAACCCCAGTTGCCGCGCCTTGCGGGCAAACCGCAGCCGACGCAGGTCATCGGCATCGTACTGCTGGTAGTTGTTGTCCGGGTTGCGGGCCGGATTGAGCAGACCCTCCCGGGTATAGAAGCGGACGGTGTCGGGGCTTACACCGGCGGCCCGGGCGATCTCTTTGACTTTCATAATGACGTTTCCACCCTTAGTTGGCGGAGTGGCCGGTTGGGCTATCGGTATGAAACTGTGCGGAGCCATGGATGGCGGAGCTCAAGCGTCACAGGGACGTGCTTGAGCGTGTTTCATACCGATAGCCCAACCGGCCACGGCATGCACCAGTGATAACTCTTAATGAAGATAGCCTAAAACCTGTGAGCAACTCACAGGTCAAAGGTTTTTTGAGAAAGGATGAAGTCAGCGCCCCTTGGCGCGCAGGAAGGTTCCGCAGGCCTTGCACTGGTCCGGCGCCATCAGCTTCGCCTGCCAGCCGATCTTGTGACCACAGGCCGGGCACCGCAACCGCAGCTGGAGCACGATGATCGGTGCGATCAGGGCCGCAATCAGAACCCCCAGTGAGCCCCAGTTCTCGCCACTGGACAGTCCCAGCTGGCTACTGAACACCAGAACCACCGTCAGCGCCACAAACGCGAAAATGAAGTAATTGCGATTCCAGCGCTCCCACCGCCGGATTTGCTTATCCTGTTCGGGAGTCAGATACTTCGCTGCCATAAAATATACGCCATTGGACTGTTCCAGACATCATGGAGATAAGAGTTGGCCATTACAATCCGCTACTCTCCGGAGTGCCGAGACCCAGAATCCCTGCCTCAAGGGCGTTCTCCAGTTCTGCGGCAGGAATCGGCCGGCTGATCAGGTAGCCCTGGACCAGGTTACAACCGTGTTGCCTGAGGAAATTCAGCTGCTCCTCGGTCTCCACGCCCTCGGCAATGACCCGCATACCCAGATTGTGGGCCAGATTGATCACCGCGCGGGTAATTACCGAATCGTCATGGCGCTCGGTCACCGAAGTAATGAACGACCGGTCGATCTTCAACAGATCCACCGGGAAGTCCCGCAGGTAGCCCAGGGAGGAATAGCCCACACCGAAATCATCAATGGCTAAGTGTCCCGTCTGGTTAATTCGCAGTAGGTCAACGAATTAACCAGACGGGACACTAGATTGACGCCGAGCTCGTGGAGCCGGCCCAGCTGATTGCGGTTGTGCTCAATGTTCTGGATGAAGATCTCTTCAGTCAGCTCCACTTCCAGGTGATTGGCGGTTACGTGCTCGGTTTCCAGGGTCTTGCGGATATCATCCACCAGGTGTTCATCGTCCAGTTCCAGGCGGGTGACTTCCCGTTCCTGCATGCCTTCGGTATAGAACTGGTAGGAATTGCGACCCTGCTCCTTGGCACGGTACAGGGCGACATCGGCGTTGCGTAACAGGGTATCGGCATCCTGCCCGCTATGGGGGTAGATCGCCACACCCATGGTGGCAGTAATCCGGTGGCCTTCGCCCTGAACCTCGAAGGGCGTTTCGAAGCAATGCCTGATGTGCCCGAGCAGATGGATGACGTCATCGATATTCTCCATCTGCTGCTGGCAGAACATGAACTCGTCGCCCCCGGAATAGGCCACCAGTATCCGCTCATCGCTCAGCTGGTTCAGCCGCTCGGCAACCCGGACCAGGAGCTCGTCACCGAACTGGTGGCCAAGGGAATCGTTGAGCATCTGGAACCGATCCAGGTCCAGCATGATTAAAGCGACCTGCCGGTTCTGGCGCCCGGAAATACCCAGCGTGTAAGCCAGGTCCTCCATGAAGAACCGGCGGTTGGCCAGCCCGGTCAATCCATTCGATGGCCTGGTAGACCCCGAAATCGTTGAGGTAGTGGCGGGCATCGGCGCGCCAGGCGGCTTCGGTGGTTTCCGGTTCGGCCTGCAGCCGGGCGGCCATCCGGTTGATGGCCTGGGCGTGGATGGTGAACTCCGGCTCAAGATGGTCCACCATGGCGACCGCTTCATTGGCCAGGTTGGTCCGGATCTGGTGGTTGTCCTGGCGAATCATTCCATAGCGCAACCCGGCTGCCAGGGCCAGGAACGTCAGCAGGATGAGAACCGGGAAAACAGGGCTCAGCAGCGTGCGGACGAGAGTGTTGTTGGTGGGCGCCATTAATCGCCCCTCAATGCTTTTTGGTGATGCCCAGGCGCGGAATGTCCTGTTTCGGGCAGCGGTCCATCACCACCGTAAGACCGGCGTCCTCGGCCCGGGCTGCGCCCGGCTGGTTGATCACGCCGATCTGCATCCACACCACCGGAATCTTCAGCTCAATGGCCTGGTCAATCACTGCATCGGTACGTTCGGGGGCCAGGAACAGGTCCGCCATGTCCACCTTCTGCGGGACGGATTTCAGATCCGGGAAAACGGTCTCCCCCAGGAGGGTCTGGCCCGCCAGACGGGGGTTGACCGGGATTACCCGATAGCCCTGGCGCTGGAGGAATGCCATGACCTCATGGGACGGCCGGTTGGTTTTTTCGCTGGCGCCCACCAGGGCAATGGTGTGCACGTTTTCCAGGATGGAGCGGATCTGTTCCGGGGAATTGCTGGGCATGAAAGCTTCTCTGCTACGGATTAACGGTGCGCCTCAAGGCACACAGACACGGATTCGGCATAGCGTAACGCGTGGGGCTTGTCGATTTCCACCTGCGCCCATTTCACCGCGTCGTGCTCCATGACAATGCTCAGCACTTCATGGGTCAGACGTTCCAGCAGCGCAAAACGCTTGCCATCCACATGAGCGATGATCTGCTTGGTGATGGTGCGATAATTCAGCGCAGCTTCAATCTCGTTCTGGTGAATGGCATCACTGGCATCGTAAGTCAGCTCAACGTTGACCACCACGTCCTGCTGGTTGTAGATCTCTTCTTCCTTGATGCCAATGTAGGCGCGCAGCAACAGGTTCTTGATGCGCACCCGGGCCTGCTTTTTGCCGATAACGTCTGTCATACGGTCTTCCTTGCCCGGTGGAGGGGCTCAGCGGTTGTGGCCGATCAGGTTGAGGAACTCGGTACGGGTCGCCTGGGATTTCCGGAACTGACCCAGCATCATCGAGGTTTTCATGCGGGAATTCTGTTTCTCCACACCGCGCATCATCATGCACATGTGCTGCGCCTCGATCACCACGGCAACGCCCTTGGCGTTGGTGACACTCTCGATGGCCTCGGCGATCTGCCGGGTCAGGTTTTCCTGGATCTGCAGGCGACGGGCATACATGTCGACGATGCGGGCGAACTTCGACAGGCCCAAAACCTTTCCCTGGGGCAGGTAGGCAATGTGGCATTTGCCGATGAACGGCAGCATGTGGTGTTCACACATGCTGTACAGCTCGATGTCCTGGACCACCACCATTTCGTCCATCGCGGATTCGAACACGGCATTATTGACCAGGTCGCCGAGATCCTGCTGGTAGCCTCGGGTCAGGAACTGCATGGCCTTGGCTGCGCGCATGGGGGTGTCCTGGAGGCCTTCGCGGTCGGGGTCTTCGCCGAGTCCGTCAATGATGGCACGGTAGTGGCCCGCGAGGTCGTCAAGGAGTTTGGTCATAATCGTTTCCGGTTGGCTGTCACTTTCAAGAGCCAAAGCTTAAGATAATTTGCCCGTCATCTCTACGCCTTACGCTGCCGGCGGGAGAAAAGACCGCTTTGCCTGAAAATCATGCCGACAGGCACGCGCAGGCTATGGCGGGCTCCGGTTCTTTGCTTTAAAGTTTCAGGCATTCAGTTACATGCCGGGGATGACCCATGGATCAGGTGATAGCCGGGGCAGGTGCCCAGGCACGCGAGGCGGAGAGCCTCGAGGGATGGCAGCAGGGAGGCAAGTGGTTCAGCTACGGTGGCCACGCCATTTTCAGCCGGATGGCCGGTCAGGGCGAGCCGTCGGTGCTCCTGCACGGGTTTCCCACCGCCAGCTGGGACTGGAGCAGGATCTGGCCGATGCTGGTCCAGCAACACTCGGTACTGGCCCTGGACATGCTGGGTTTCGGCTTTTCCGACAAACCCGGGGATTACCATTACAGCGTCGAGGATCAGGCGGACCTGGTTCAGGGCTGGCTTGAGGGGCTGGGACTGGGCACGGTGCACCTTTTTGCCCACGATTACGGTTGCAGCGTGGTCCAGGAGTTGCTGGCCCGGGATCAGGAGGAGCGACTGCATTTCCGGATCGGTTCGGTCTGTTTCCTCAATGGCGCACTTTTCCCGGAAGTCCACAACCCGTTGCTGATCCAGCGGGTGTTGCGCAGTCCCCTCGGTGGCCTGATCAGCCGCGGCCTGACCCGTCGAGCCTTCGAGTACAACTTCCGGCGCCTGTTTGGTCCCCGGAATCCGCCGGATCGCCAGGATCTTGAGGATTTCTGGCACCTGCTGACCTACAACAACGGCCGGGGTATCCTGCACCATCTGATCCAGTTCATGGAGGAGCGCCGCTGTCACCGGAACCGGTGGGTGGGTGCACTCCAGTCGGCCCGCCAGCCCATGCGCCTGATTTCCGGCACCGCCGATCCGGTGGCCGGTGTCGCCATGGCCCGGCGTTACCGGGAGCTGATCCGGGAATCGGATGTGGTCAGCCTGCGCAACGTCGGCCACTATCCCCACTTTGAAAGCCCGTGGGAAGTGTTTACCGCGTACCGGGATTTTCGTAACCAGACGCGATACCAGACATGATGTTTTGTTCAGTTGGCCGTTACTCATGCCTTTCGATACACTCCCCGGCACTGAAACACGGAGCCTGCCATGACCGCCATCCACACCCGAGTACCGGCCCTGCCTGTCCGGGCCGGTCGAAGGCGGCAAGAACTATGTCTGGTTCTGTGGTTGCAAACGGACCGGCTCACCACCGATGTGTGAGCACCCACAAGACACTGGACTAGTCGCTGGCCCTGGCTGTGGGCGTCGCGCTCAGGCGATACCCCATCAGACCGTGGACCGGGTCCTTGAGCGCCCTGATGCGCACGGCCACGGGCAAGGGGGCTTCCCGGTTCCTGACCGTAAGATCCAGATCAATCCGATGTGCCTGGTTGTCGTGGCGCGCCGCCTCCAGGGTGCGCTGGAAATTATCCCGGAAGGGAGGTGTCACCAGATCCGGAAACGGCTGGCCGGTCAGATCCGCGGGCGCCTGTTCCAGCAGGGAGGCGCTTTGTGCGGAAATAAAGCCGATAACGCCATGGTCGTCGAGTTCGGCAATCAGCGCCCCGGACAGGGTGACCAGGTCCCGGCTGCGCTCTTCGCTGTCGTTGAGCGCCTGGCGCAGGATGGTCTTTTCCACCTGCAGGTTGTTGATTCGCTGGTCGGCCCCCTGTTCCCTCCGCTCCAGTTCCAGTATCCGCCGTTGCTGGCCATGAAGGCGCCGGCACAGCAGCAGCGCCAATCCGGCGGCGGCCAGAGTCAGTGCCAGGCCGACCATCCAGGTTCGAGACCGGGCCTGGTCCGCGGCTTTCCCCAGCAACGCTGACGTGGGCACCGTGGTCAGCATCCAGTGATGATTGCCGGGCTGGATCTCGGTGCGCAGGGCAAGGGTGGGATCCAGGTGACCTTCGGCCTGTAGCTGCAGGATGGGAATCTTGCTGTGCCGTTGCAGGGTGTCGATGCGCAACCCCAGCTGGTCCGGCAGAGCGTCACCGAGAATGACGGGCAGCCAGCTCGCAGGCGGGGTCTCGCTGTCCAGGTAGGTCGGCGCATTGGCCAGCAGTTGATTGACTATGGCCTGGTGCTGGGCACGGTAGCGCGCGTCAGCCAGCTGCCGTGCCTGGTCCGCTTGCAGGTTCGCGGTCAGGGCGGTGGTGATCAGCCCGGTGATCAGGATAACGATGGGAATCCAGAGCGCGGGCCAGAACAATGGCCCGGCGCCAGGGGCAGAGCGGTTCTCCATGCGTCAGTCTCCCCGGGAGCACCCAGTGGCTCCCGATCCGAAGCGGCGTCGATGGTTACACCATAGACCAGCCCGAAAGGCATGGGAAGAATCAGGTGGCGGTCCTGGCCGTAGTGCTATAGGTCACCAGAAAGGCCAGAAAAGCGGTTACCACCACCGAAGGACCGGCCGGCGTGTCCAGGTGCCAGGACAGTGCCAGGCCGCCACCGACGGCGACAAAACCGAAGACCATGGCCAGCCCTGCCATGTGTTCCGGTGTGCGGGCCAGCCGTCGTGCCGAGGCGGCCGGGATGATCAGCAGTGCGGTAATCAGCAGCACGCCGACGATTTTCATGGCCACGGCGATGACCAGGGAAAACATAAGCATCAAGACCAGCCGCAGCCGCTCCACCGGGAAACCTTCCACCCGGGCCAGCTCCTCATGAATGGTGCTCATCAGCAGGCCTTGCCACAGGGTAACCAGGAGCACGAGTACGACTACGGACCCGCCATAGATCCACAACAGGTCATCCCGGCTCATCGCCAGCAGGTCGCCGAACAGCAATCCTGTCAGATCCACCCGCACATCCGGCATGAAGCTCAGAGTGACCAGACCGATGGCCAGGGCACTGTGGGCGAGGATCCCGAGCAGTGTATCGGTGGCCAGGGCACGGGTTCTCGAGAAGGCCACCAGAACCAGGGCGATGACCACGCAGGTGATGATGACACCGACATTCAGTGGCACGCTGATCAGGAAACTCAAGGCTATGCCCAACAGGGCGGAGTGGGCCAGGGTGTCGCCGAAATAGGCCATGCGCCGCCACACCACGAAGCAGCCAAGGGGGCCGGCGATCAGAGCGACGCCCAGCCCACCGATCAGGGCGCGCCAGAAGAAGTCATTCAGGAGGCTGTCAATGATGGTCATGGTCGCAGCTGTCTCCGTGGGTGTGGGTTGAGGATGGCTGGCCGAGGACGACATCTCCGTGCAGGTTGTGGCGGTGGTTGTGTTGGTGGTGGTAAACCGCCACCGATTCGGCCACCGATCGGCCAAAGGTTTCGATGAAGGCCGGATCATGGGAAATATCAGCGGGAAAGCCGCTGCAGCAGATGTGCTGGTTCAGGCAGATGACCTCGTCGGTGGCAGCCATGACCAGATGCAGGTCATGGGAGATCATGATGACGCCGCACCTGAGTTCATCGCGAAGTTCCCGGATCAGTTCATAGAGCGCCGCCTGGCCATTGATGTCCACGCCCTGGGCCGGCTCGTCCAGTACCAGCAGGTCCGGTTTCCGGGCCAGTGCCCGGGCCAGCAGCAGTCGTTGTTTCTCACCGCCGGACAGGTGATGGACCGAGGCGTTGACCAGGTGCCCGATACCGGTCCGTGCCAGGGCTTTCCGGCATTCCGTCCGATTGCGGCCAGTCAGGGCCATGAAACGCTTGACGCTCAGGGGCAGCGTGGCTTCCATCTGCAGGTTCTGGGGCACATAGCCGATCACCAGACCGGGCGACCGTTGCACCTTGCCTCCGGTGATCGGTTGGAGGCCCAGCAGCGCCTTGATCAGTGTAGTCTTGCCGGCGCCGTTGGGGCCGATGATGGTGATGATGTCGCCGCGATGGACGCTCAGGTTGACCCGGTCCACGGCCGGACGGTCATCGAACCGGACGGTGAGGTTGTCCAGGGTCACCAGGGGGTCAGTCATGGCGGGTCTCCGACTGGCATCTCGGGCACAGGCCGGCGATCTCCAGGGTCACATCCTCGGCCTTGAAATGCTCGGCTTTGGCGGCGCCCTCGATGGCTCCGGAGACGCCGGGGGCTGTGAGTTCCAGGACATTGCCGCAGCTGCGGCAGATCAGGAACGTGCCGGTATGATTCTCCCCGGCGTGGGCGCAGCCGATAAAGGCATTGAGAGACGCAATCCGGTGCACGAGTCCATGTTGCTGGAGGAAATCCAGGGCCCGGTACACCGTTGGTGGTGCCGCATTCTGCCCCTCGGCGGTTAGTTCTGCGAGGACATCATAGGCCCCGAGGGGCTTGTGGGATTGCCAGATCAG
>JAXHVJ010000031.1:0-31376 GCA_034189235.1 Pseudomonadota bacterium | reverse complement strand
GCGGTTACGACCCTGGCCGCGGCCCTTGGTGTCCTTGCGTCCTTCAGCGCCCTTGTCCTGGCCTTTCTCGCCGCCCTGGCGGCCCTGGCCGCCACGGTTCTGGTCATCACTGCGTCCGCGGCTACGGTTACGGGTATCGTCACCGCGACTCTGCTGCTGGCCACCCTGGCGGCGATCGCCGTTGCGGTTGCCGCCGGTGCGCTGGTCATCCCGGGCTACCCGGGACTTGCGACGATCCTGGGTTTTGCGGTCCTGGCGGGGCGGGCGTTTGTTCTGTTCGCGCTCTTCGCCCTGCTGGTTCTCGCCACCAAAGAAGCAGGCGATCTTGCGGCCCAGGCGACGGAACAGGCCTTCTTCCTGGGAAGCTGCCTCTGCCACTGTGGGCGTCGGCGTCGGCGTCGGCGTCGGTGTCGTTGTCGGCGCCGGTGCGGACGGCCGGATCGCTTTCACGGCAGCCTGTTCGCGTACCGGTTTTTCGGCGCTCGGCGCTTCAAAGATTTCTTCTTCGCGCTCGCTGTATTCCTGGGCTACCTGGTGGCTGGAAATGTGCTCGGGCGTGGTCTCGTCCTGGCGGAGGCGCAGGATTTCGAAGTGCGGGGTTTCCATGTGCGGTACCGGAACCACCACGACCTGAACGTTCTGCCTTGACTCGATGTCAGCCAGCTGCTTGCGCTTCTCGTTCAGGAGGAAGGTGGCAACGGATACCGGCACGATGGCCCGTACTTCTCCGGTCTTCTCCTTGGAAGACTCCTCGTAGATCAGGCGCATGATGCTCAGGGCCAGTGATTCGATGCCACGAATGGTGCCCTGGCCTTCACAGCGTGGGCAGACTTCGCTGCGGGTCTCACCCAGGGACGGGCGCAGGCGCTGACGGGACATTTCCAGCAGGCCGAAGCGGGAGATCTTGCCAACCTGGACCCGTGCCCGGTCGATTTCCAGCGCTTCGCGCATCTTCTGTTCCACTTCGCGCTGGTGCCTGGCCGGCGTCATGTCGATGAAATCGATCACGATCAGGCCGCCCATATCCCGCAGGCGCAGCTGGCGGGCGATTTCCTCTGCCGCTTCCAGGTTGGTCTGCAGGGCGGTTTCCTCGATGTCCTGGCCCTTGGTGGCGCGGGAGGAGTTGATGTCGATCGAAACCAGTGCCTCGGTGGGGTCGATCACGATCGAGCCACCCGAGGGCAGCTTCACTTCCCGCTGGAAGGCGGTTTCGATCTGGCCTTCGATCTGGTAGCGGCTGAACAGCGGAATCTCGTCCTTGTACAGCTTGATCCTGTTCTCGAAGGTGGGCATCACGGCACGGACGAAGTTGAGCACGTCTTCGTAGACATTTGGCGCATCGATAAGCACTTCGCTGATGTCCTGGCGGAGGTAATCCCGCACGGCACGGATGATGACGTTGCTTTCCTGATGGATCAGGAAGGGGGCCTTGCGTTCACTGGCGGCCTGGGTGATGGCTTCCCAGAACTGAACCAGGTAGTCGAGGTCCCATTGGAGCTCTTCGGTGGTGCGGCCGATGCCGGCGGTACGCACGATGATCCCCATGGCCTTGGGAACCTGGACGTCGTTCATGGCTTCCTTGAGCTGGGCCCGCTCCTCGCCCTCGATGCGGCGTGAAATGCCACCGGCACGGGGGTTGTTGGGCATCAGCACCAGGTAACGGCCGGCCAGGGAGATGAAGGTGGTCAGGGCCGCGCCTTTGTTGCCGCGTTCTTCCTTATCGACCTGGACAATGACTTCCTGGCCTTCGGATACGACATCCTTGATGTTGATCTTGCCTTCGATCTGGCCCGGGGACTTCTTGAAGTACTCCTTGGAGATTTCCTTCAGGGGCAAGAAGCCGTGGCGGTCGGCGCCAAAGTCCACGAACGCCGCTTCCAGGCTGGGCTCTACCCGGGTGATTCGGCCCTTGTAGATGTTGGCTTTCTTCTGCTCGCGGGAGCTGGATTCGATATCAAGGTCAAACAGACGCTGGCCATCGACCAGGGCTACGCGCAACTCCTCAGGATGAGTTGCATTGATGAGCATTCTTTTCATGGAAAGAAAGGGTTCCTGTCGTTTGGTTTTGACAGAAAACCGGGGGGTTCGCATCAGCGAAGCGAAACGTGCGTGCCGCGGGCCTGTTACAACTGAGGCAGCCGGCGGCCAGACCGAATCAGACCCTTATGGGGCGCGATTCCATTGGTTCAGTACCACCGCCGACGGTCCTTCTGCCTGTTGGCAGGGAGAGCTCGCATAGGGTGAATGTCTGTTGACGCATGTTGTCCGTTTTCAGGTTCACACAGGTGCCTGGGTCTCACGTCGTATTTTTTAGCTGGACGGCCCGGCCTTGCGTGGCAATGATTCTTCGCGATGTCGCCCGTCGGTTTTCCGTACGGTTCCTGCTCTTCCGGGGCTTCCAGTCAGCCGTTCATCGGTCTGCGGAAGCAAGGTCCGGAAGCATTTCCTGCGCCGTTCCCGCGGTATGTTCGGGCGCCGGCGTTCAAACTCTCTGATAGTGTCGGTATACTTCTGCCGCTCCGGCTTCTGGCTGGAGTAGGCCAGGCCGTAGACAAACGGCAGAGCACGCCGGAATATAACAGTATTGCGGCCGCTGTTCAATCCTCCAAACGCGTCGTCCGCAAGGAATTTCATGTCACGCAAGCCTGTTGCGAAAAAACACGCCAGATCCAGTAAGCGGTCACCCGGGCCGACCACCCGGAAGGATGGTACTGCCTTGCAGTCTTCCGGCGCGGGGCAGGAGGTGCGCCAGGGTGTCCAGTGGGTTACTGTTGACGAGGACAACGATGATCAGCGGGTAGATAATTTCCTGCTGTCCCGGTTGCGTGGCGTACCCAAAAGCATCATTTACCGGATTGTCCGCAAGGGCGAAGTCCGGGTAAACAAGGGCAGGGTAAAGCCGGATACCCGGTTGCGCGCCGGCGATACCGTCCGTATCCCGCCGATCGTTCGCAAGGAGAAACCGCAGCAGGTGAGGCCCGGGAGCCGGGTTAAGGGTGTGATGGAAGCGGCGGTCGTTTTCGAGAATGATCAGATGCTCGTGGTGAACAAACCCTCGGGTATCGCGGTTCATGGCGGTAGCGGGCTGAGTTTCGGTCTTATTGAAGTGCTCCGGTCGGCGCGGCCGGACAACCGTTTCCTGGAGTTGGTGCATCGGCTGGATCGGGATACCTCGGGTCTTGTGATGATCGCCAGGAAGCGCTCGGCCCTGCGCTATCTACAGGAGGAATTGCGCCAGAAGCGGGTGCGCAAGGTCTATCACGCCCTGGTCGCCGGAAGCTGGCCGGAAGAGGTGGATCGGGTGGATGAGCCCCTGCTGCGATACGAGATGCCCAATGGGGAGCGCCGGGTTCGGGTCGACAAGGCGGGCAAAGCGTCGCTGACCAGGTTCCGGTGCCTGGAGCGGTTCCAGGGTTACACCCTGGTTGAGGCCTCGCCGGTAACCGGCCGCACCCACCAGATCCGTGTGCACAGCGCCTGGGCGGGTCATCCGATCGCGGGCGATGACAAGTATATGGATGAAGTGAGTATGAAGGCCTTCCGTTCCATTGGCGGGCAGCGATTGATGCTTCATGCCAGGGCCCTGGAATTCCGCATGCCCGGCAGCGACGAGCCGATGCGGCTTGAAGCACCCTATGACGAAGCTTTTGACCGCGTGCTCCGGACCCTCGGGGCGGGCAAAACAGGATCAGAGAAATGAAAGTTAAAGTAGTGATATTTGACTGGGATGGCACCCTGGTGGATTCGGTTGACCACATTGCCCACAGCCTGCATCAGGCGGCGACCGAACTGGGCTATCCGGAGCTGGAGCGCGAGGCCTACCGGGACATCATCGGTCTGGGCATGGTTGAAGCGCTGGAGAGGTTGTACCCGGGCATCTCCCGGGACGAGCTGAATTCCATGCGGGAGGGGTACGCCCGTTACTTCTTTAGCAAGGTGACTACACCCCAGAATGTTTTCGAGGGCATGGCCGAGCTGGTGGCCGATCTGCGGGAGTTCGGCCGCAACTGTTCCGTCGCGACCGGCAAGAGCCGGCGGGGCCTGGAGGCTGCGCTGGTCTCCAGTGGTCTGGGTGAGCATTTCGAAATTACCCGCTGCGCCGATGAGACCCGGTCCAAGCCGGATCCCGCCATGTTGAAGGAAATTCTGGAATTTTACCGGATTGAGCCATCCGAGGCGGTGATGATCGGCGATACCCGTTATGATCTCGAGATGGCTCGCCGTATCGGCATGCCCTCAATTGGTGTCGAGTGGGGAGTGCACAAGCGGGATGTGCTGGGGGAGTATGCCCCCCATGCTATCGTTGAGTCGGTGCCGGATCTTCGTCGCGTACTGGGGCTTTGAGCCCGGTACCATCAATGCAGTTGTTGACAGGGTGTATGCATGAGTGAGTGGGATTCTGACAAGTCGCCGGAATGGGGTGATGAACCTGCCGGGAAGTCTTCTGGTCGTTCGTGGCCGGGGCGTAAGGAGCCGGCCATGCCGCCGGAGAGTAATCGCGACTGGAAGCTCATCGAGAAGCTGGTCATGTCGCTCCAGACGGAGCAGCGCCGCAGCCGCCGCTGGGGAGTTTTCTTCAAGTTACTGACGTTCGCCTACCTTATCGCGCTGCTGTTCCTGATTCGTTTCCCGTTCGGAGAAAGCCTGGATGCCGCGACCGGGGCCCACACCGCGGTGATCGAGATCAATGGCACCATCGCCGCGGACGAGCTGGCCAGCGCGGATAATATCATTGACTCGCTGCGGTCGGCCTTTGAGGCCGATTCGGCCAGGGCCGTGGTATTGCGAATCAACAGTGGTGGCGGGAGTCCGGTCCAGTCGGGCTATGTTTACGACGAGATCAGGCGGCTTCGGGGAGAATATCCCGACAAGAAAGTCTACGCGGTCATATCCGACATTGGTGCTTCCGGCGCCTATTACATCGCGGCGGCGGCAGACGAAATCTACGCTAATCGGGCCAGTCTGGTGGGCTCCATTGGCGTGATTGCCGGCGGTTTCGGGTTTACGGAAGTCATGGACAAGGTAGGGGTCGAGCGCCGGCTTTATACGGCGGGTGAGAACAAGGCCTTCCTGGATCCCTTCTCTCCGGAGGATAAGGACGAGGTCCGGTTCTGGAACTCCGTTCTCGAGAATACCCATCGTCAGTTTATCGAGGCGGTAAAGCGAGGCCGGGGTGGTCGCCTTGCCGACGATGAGCGGCTGTTCAGTGGTCTGGTCTGGAGCGGTAAGCAGGCGCTGGAGTTGGGGCTGATCGATGGCCTGGGCAGCACCTCCTCTGTCGCCCGGGAAATTGTTGGTGCGGAGAATCTGGTGGATTACAGCCACCGGAAATCCCCGTTCCGGGATATTGTCGATCAACTGGGGGTTGCCTTTGGCGAGGGCTTTGCCGGCCAGCTGCTCGAGTCCCGCCTGGAGTTGCGCTGAGGGCCGGTCAGCCCTCAAGCAGCGGGTTGCATCCCCAGTTCCGGAGCATCCCGTTGAGAGCGATCAGCGGTAACCCGACGAGGCTGTTGGGGTCTCGCCCCTCCAGCCGGTCGAACAGGGTGATGCCCAGGCCTTCCATCTTGAAACTGCCGGCACAGTCGTAGGGTTGTTCCCGTCTGAGATAATTATCGATTTCCTCCTCGGACAGTGTCCGGAAGTGGGCTGTGAAGGGTTCGCAGATTAGCTGACATTTGCCGCTGTCTGTGTCCAGCAGGCACAGGCCGGCCAGAAATATCACCCTGTGGCCACTGCTCTGGGTTAACTGCTGCACCGCCCGGGCGTGGTCGCCGGGTTTGTGCAGCAGCGTGCCGTCCGGCAGGCAGGCGACCTGGTCGGAGCCGATGATCCAGTGCCCGGGATGTTTTGCTGCCAGTGCCCGGGCCTTGCTCTCGGCAAGTCGCCGGGCGAGGTCCTCCGCGGGCTCGCCGGGCCGGGGCGTTTCGTCAATGTCCGGGCTGGCGGTGGTGAAGGGCAGGGCCAGGCGCTCCAGCAGGGCCTTGCGGTAGGGAGAGGATGACGCCAGTAGCAGGGGTTTGGTCATTGCCGAGGTCCTTTTGTCGTTAAATACCCGTATCCCCATGGTAACCCGTGGCGAAATGGCAACGAAGTCTTTGACAGCGGCGGGCCTCGCCCCTAAAATTGCGCGCCTATGTCAAAAGCGTCAAACGCCGAATTGCCCAAATCCGTTGACCCTTATCGGTTGGCGGAACAGAACACCATGCTGGAGGGAGTGATTCCTCTCGGTGCCCTGGCTCGTTTCAGAGAAGCGGTTCCGGGGTTTGACGAGGGTGCTGCGTGCCGCGTCAGGCTGTGGTTTTCCATGGACAGCGAGCGCCGCCGCATGGTCTCGGGTGAACTGGAGGCACCGGTGGATCTGGAGTGTCAGCGATGCATGGGGCCAATGGCTACCACGCTGGATTCCCGGTTTGTGCTGGGGCTGGTAACCAGTGACGAACAGGCGCAACAGCTGCCAAGAGGGCTTGAGCCGTTCCTGACCGGTGAATTCAGTGCGGATCTCTGGGCATTGGTAGAGGATGAGCTGTTGCTGGTGCTGCCGCAGTTCCCGCTTCACGATCGGAATGAATGTCCGGCCCGGGAAGATCTGGAAGCCCTCGAACCCGACAGTAGTCCGGCCGAGCCGGCAGCGTCGGGAAAAGAGAATCCGTTCAGTGTGCTGGCGGATCTCAAGAAGACGAAGCATTAACCGGGCGCAGCCTCCGACCGGGAGTCGGCGCGTTACAATGAACACAGAACACACGTTATTTTTACGTTAACAGGTCAGGAGCATAATCATGGCTGTACAGCAAAATCGAAAGACCCGTTCCAAGCGTGGCATGCGCCGTTCTCACGACGCTCTGAGCACTGCTGCTCTGTCCACCGATGCAACCACTGGTGAAGTTCATCGTCGTCACCACGTATCTCCGGACGGCTTTTACCGTGGTAAGCAGGTAATCGAAGCGCGCGACGAGTAATCTCGTTGCGACCAGTCGCCGCCCGGGTGTCGGATGGAAAAACCATGACCCCGGTTACCATCGCAATAGACGCTATGAGCGGTGACCGCGGACCCGAAGTGGTGGTGTCCGCGGCACTGTTGGCAGTGCGTGAAAACGAAGCCTTGAGTATCATTCTGGTGGGCATCCGGAGTGAGCTCGAGGCTTTGTTGCGTGAGGGCCATGCCCGGATCCGGGTGGTCGAAGCGGCTGATGTGGTCCGGATGAACGAGCGCCCGTCCCACGCCCTGCGCCACAAGAAGAATTCCTCCATGGCTGTTGCCCTTGGCCTGGTCCGCGATGGTGAGGCTCAGGGCTGCGTCAGCGCTGGCAATACCGGTGCACTGATGGCCTTCGGCCGTTCCATCATCCGGATGTACCCGGGTATCGAGCGCCCGGCCATTGCCAAGCTGATTCCCTCCCTTCGCGGCAAGTGCCATGTCCTGGATCTTGGTGCCAATGTCGATTCCACCGCTGAGAATCTGTACCAGTATGCTCTGATGGGTTCGCTGATGGCCTCGGCCATCTGCGGTCAGACCGAGCCGAGGGTCGCCCTGCTCAATGTGGGTGAGGAAGAGATCAAGGGTAACGAACAGGTGCGCCTCGCTTCCCACATGCTGGCCCAGTGTGAGACCGTCAATTACATCGGGTATGTGGAAGGCAGTGACCTGTTCCGGAATGTGGCCGATGTGGTGGTGTGCGATGGTTTTGTCGGCAACATCGCCCTGAAAACCGGTGAGGGTGTGGCTGGCCTGCTGATTGAACTGATGGAGCAGGCATTTACCCGTTCGCTATACGGACGTTTGGTGGGCTTGTTGACGAGGCCGATTACTGGCCGGCTTCTGCAGTTGATGGATCCGTCCAGACACAACGGTGCCAGCCTGCTCGGGCTTCAGGGTGTGGTGATCAAGAGTCACGGCAATGCCAATGAGCGTGCCATGCTTGCTGCCATCCGCCAGGCGGTCCGGGAGGTGCAACTGGAAGTACCCCGGCGCATCAACGAACGGCTGGATGATCTGATGCTGTGAGCCTGAAACTGAAGTCTGTCCCTGATCAGTCGTGCATTCGCAGATAATTGGCCTGAATTGTACTATTGGCTAATCTCCCGAAACCCTTCAATAACGATAAGATTCGCCTTATGAAATCAGCCTTTATTTTTCCCGGACAAGGGGCCCAGTCGGTCGGCATGCTCCGTGACGCTGCCGAAGCCTGGCCCATCATCAACAAGACCTTCGCTGAAGCCTCCAATGTGCTTGGTTACGATCTCTGGCATCTTTGCCAGAAAGGGCCGGCCGAGGAGCTCAACCAGACCATGGTGACCCAGCCTGCGTTGCTGACTGCCAGTATCGCCCTTTGGCGCCAGTGGTTCGTCGCAGGTGGTCGTGCGCCGGGTTTTGTCGCCGGGCATAGTCTCGGCGAGTACAGCGCCCTGGTGGCTGCCGAAAGCCTCGATTTTATCGAAGCCGTCAAGCTGGTCCGCCTTCGCGGTGAGCTCATGCAACAGGCGGTTCCTGCCGGCGAAGGCAAGATGGCCGCGATTCTCGGCCTGGACGATGCCGACGTGGTAGCCGCGTGCGAGAGTGCGGCACAGGGCGACGTGGTCTCTGCGGTAAACTTCAATGCACCCGGACAGGTCGTGATTGCTGGCTCTGCAGCAGCCGTTGACCGTGCCATTGAGGTCTGCAAGGAGGAGGGTGCCCGCAAGGCCATGCCGCTGCCGGTCAGCGTGCCCTCTCACTGCGCCCTGATGAAAGGCGCCGCCGAGGAGTTGGCCGGGGCGCTCAACGATGTGCGTTTTAACGATGCTGTCATTCCGGTGGTCCAGAATGTTCACGCGTCGGCTGAGACCGAGGCGGACAAACTCAAGGCCAACCTCCTCAAGCAACTCTATTCGCCGGTATTGTGGACCGATTCCGTGCGCAAGCTGGCCTCTGAAGGCATAGAAATGGCGGTGGAATGCGGTACCGGCAAGGTACTGGCAGGGCTGATCAAGCGAATTGACCGTAGCCTCCCGGTTTACGGAATCGAGAATCCTGATTCACTGGCGAAGGCTCTGGAAGCCTTCGGTCAATCCTGACGAAAGGAGTCTTTCATGTCTTTGGAAGGTAAAGTTGCACTGGTTACTGGCGCAACCCGTGGCATTGGCAAGGCCATTGCCCAGGCGCTCGCAAAGCAGGGTGCCGAAGTCATTGGTACCGCCACCAGTGAAGCGGGCGCCGAGTCGATTTCGAAGGCGTTTGCGGATGCCGGCCTGAAAGGTTACGGCATCGTCATGGATGTATCGGACCCGGAAAGTATAGAGTCTGGCCTCAAGGCGCTGACCGAAAAATCCGGTGCCCCCGGGATTCTGGTCAATAATGCCGGCATTACCCGGGACAACCTGCTGATGCGCCTGAAAGAGGACGACTGGACATCGGTCCTGGAGACCAACCTGTCAAGCGTATACCGCACCAGCAAGGCGGTCCTGCGTGGCATGGCCAGGGCCAGATGGGGGCGCATCATCAACATCAGTTCCGTGGTTGCCGGTATGGGGAACCCGGGGCAGGGCAACTACTGCGCCGCGAAGGCCGGTGTTGAGGGCTTTACCCGTAGCCTGGCCAAGGAAATGTCGAACCGGGGAATTACTGCCAACTGTGTGGCGCCTGGCTTTATCGACACGGATATGACCAGAAAGCTGGACGACAAACAGCGCGAAGCCATGCTGGAAATCATACCCGCCGGTCGTCTCGGTGAGCCGGACGAAGTGGCCGCTGTAGTGGCTTTCCTGGCATCGGATGCAGCCGGTTACGTGACGGGCGAGACCATTAACGTGAACGGCGGAATGTACATGGGATAAGCCCCTTATCGCGGGCTTCTGCGCAACTTCTTGTCGCGCACATGTTTGACTGAGTCCCTGCTTGTTTGCGGGTAGGGTTTAATCTAAACTGGCAGCACTTGAGTTGCTTGGTTGATACACAAAGTGAGGACATTATGAGTACAGTTGAAGAGCGCGTGAAGAAGATCGTCTGTGAACAGTTGGGCGTTAAAGAGTCCGAAGTCCAGAATACATCTTCTTTTGTAGAGGACCTTGGCGCTGACTCACTGGACACTGTTGAGCTGGTCATGGCCCTGGAAGAGGAGTTCGAGACCGAGATTCCTGACGAAGAGGCCGAAAAGCTGGGCACTGTTCAGGACGCGATCGACTACATCGTCGCGCACACCTGATACTCTGCTATCTGTTAGTAAGTAAGCCAGGCAAAAAGCCGCCCTTGTGAAATATCGGGGGACGGCTTTTTTATTGGCTGAAATTCAGGTTCAATCGGCGTTCTGTTTTTCCACGGACAAGATCAGGTGCAAGGGGATATGAGTAAACGACGGGTTGTCATCACGGGTATGGGCATGCTTTCACCGGTTGGTAATGATGTGCATGGCTCCTGGGATGCCATCAAGGCCGGGCGCAGCGGGATCGGTATGATCGACCGTTTTGATGCCTCCGGGTACAACACCCGGATTGGCGGGGCGGTAAAGGATCTGGATATCAGCCAGTATATCTCCACCAAGGATGCCCGCAAACTCGATGCCTTCATCCATTACGGACTGATCGCCGCCCAGCAGGCCGTTGATGACAGCGGCCTGGAGCAGTTCGACGACCTCGACCGGGAGCGGGTGGGTGTCGCCATCGGCTCCGGTATCGGTGGTCTCGAATTCATCGAGAAAAACGTCATCCAGATGGAGAAGTCCGGGCCACGGAAAGTCTCTCCATTCTTCGTGCCGGCGTCCGTGATCAACATGGTGTCCGGGAACACCGCCATCCGCTTCGGTTACCGTGGTCCCAATATTTCCATTGTGACTGCCTGTACCACCGGTACCCACAACATCGGCTACGCCGCCCGGACCATCGCCTACGGTGATGCCGACGTCATGCTGGCCGGCGGCTCCGAAATGGCAACCACCCGCACCGGCGTTGCGGCGTTTTCTTCAGCCCGGGCTCTTTCGACCCGCAATGACGAACCGGAAAAGGCCAGTCGTCCCTGGGACCGGGATCGGGACGGTTTTGTCCTGAGCGACGGTTCCGGCGTGCTGGTGCTGGAGGACCTGGAGCATGCCCGGAATCGTGGGGCGACCATTTATGGCGAAGTGATCGGCTTCGGCATGAGTGACGACGCGTTCCACATCACCGCGCCGCCGGAGTCTGGCGAGGGTGCTGCCCGGTCCATGCAGAACGCCATCCGCGACGCCGGGCTTGATCCGCAAGCGGTGGATTACATCAATGCCCACGGCACATCGACACAGGTGGGTGATGTTGCCGAGGTCAAAGCCGTCAGAAATGTTTTCGGCACCCACGCCGAGAAGCTCGCCATGAGCAGCACCAAGTCAATGACTGGCCACCTGCTGGGCGCAGCGGGTGCGGTCGAGGCCATTTTTTCGATTCTGGCCTTGCGGGAGGGTGTCCTGCCGCCGACTATCAATCTGGATAATCCCGATGAGGGCTGCGATCTGGACCTGGTTGCCAATGAATGTCGCAAGGCGGACCTGCAGGTGGCTTTGTCCAATTCGTTCGGCTTCGGTGGCACCAACGGAACACTGATCTTCCGCCGCTACGAGGACTGATCGGGGGTGTTGCGGGTGTTTTGGGCGGAAAACGGCGGCCTGCCTGCGAGCGACCGCGGCCTGGCATACGGCGACGGCCTGTTTGAAACCATTCTCATGGTCGGTGCCCGGGGTACCCTGGTGGGCTGCCACCTGGACCGTCTGGTCCGGGATGCCGGAAGGTTGGGCATCCCGGTGACCAGGGCAGAGGTGCAGGATGTCTATACCCGTGCCGCCAGTCATTATGGCCACTCCCGCGCCGGTACCCGCTGGGTGCTGAAACTGATCCTGACCCGGGGTGCCGGAGGGCGCGGTTACCGTCCCGATCCCAGGATGACTCCGAACCTGCTGGTTTCCGCCACTGCTGCACCGCCCGGCGTTCCTGCCGGTGGTGTCGTGGTCGCCTATTCCCGTGTCCCTCTGACGGTCAACCCACTGTTCGCCGGCATCAAGTCCCTGAACCGGCTGGAGCAGGTGATGGCGGCCCGGGAACTCGGTGGGGATGCTTTCGAAGTCCTGCAGTCCAACGCGTACGGCGAGCTGGTGGAAGGAACCCGGACCAACCTGTTGCTGCACACCACTGAAGGCTGGATTACGCCACCGCCGGAGTCGCTGGCGGTTGCCGGCGTCATGCGCGACTGGGTGCTGGAGCGTCTCAGGGCCAGGAGCGAAGTCGTGATCGAGCGCCCGTTGCTGCCGGAACATATCGCGGGGCCGGCGTGTCGGGCCTTCTATCTGCTGAACAGTGTTCTCGGCGTGATTGCGGTTCGCAATCTTGCCAGTCAGAATTTGCCTGTCGATAGCGGACTTGCGACAATCTGCGATCTGCTCGAAACACTGGAATAAGTCCTTTGCTCAAGAAGTTACTGATTGTTTGTGTCTCTCTCTCCGTGCTATTTGCCGCCGGTACCGGCCTGTGGGTCTGGCAGGGGCTGAAAACCCTCGGGAAACCGGTAGATCTTCAGGAGCCGGTGCTGTTCAATGTGCCGGCGGGAACCACCTTTAACCGGGTCGCGCAACAGCTCGAAGCTCAGGGTCTCGTGGAAAAGAGCCTCTGGCTGAGACTTTACGGCCGGTTGAATCCGGAGCAGGCCCGAATCAAGGCTGGCGAGTATGAGTTCACCGATGGCATGTCGGTAAGGGACATGGTGGATGCCATGGTGGCCGGTGATATCAAACACTGGAGTATCCAGTTTATCGAGGGCTGGACCTTCAAGGATATCAGGGTCGCGCTGGCCAGTGCCGAAAGGCTCCGCCAGGAAACCGCGGACTGGAGTGACGAAGAAGTCATGGCGGCGATGGGCGCCGATGGCGAGCACCCTGAGGGCCGTTTTTTTCCGGATACCTATTTGTTTGTCAGTGGTGATTCTGACCTGGATCTCCTGAAGCGCTCCTTCAACCGGATGGAAGCCGTTCTGGCGGAAGAGTGGGAAAATCGGGAAGAGGGGCTGCCCTACGACACCCCATACGAGGCGTTGATCATGGCCTCCATCGTTGAGCGGGAAACTGGTGTGCCCCACGAACGGGACGAAGTGGCCGGGGTTTTTGTGCGGCGCCTGCAGAAGGGCATGCGACTGCAGACCGACCCCACCGTGATTTATGGAATGGGCGACCAGTACCGGGGCCGGATCGGTAGCAAGGATCTGCACACTTATACTCCCTACAATACCTACCGGATCGATGGTTTGCCGCCGACTCCCATTGCCCTCCCGGGTCAGGAAGCTATTCACGCGGCATTGCACCCGGACGACGGGGAGGCGTTGTACTTTGTTGCCCGTGGTGATGGCACCCACAAGTTTTCGCGCACTCTCGCGGAGCATCAGAAGGCGGTCCGGGAATTCCAGCTCAACCGCCGTGACGATTACCGGTCGTCTCCGCCTCCCGGGCATGACGAGGACAACGGCCAGGAGCAGAGCCAGTGAAGCGGGGTCAGTTCATTACCTTTGAGGGTACCGAGGGCGTTGGCAAGTCCACCCAACTGGCCAATGCCGCCGAGGTGCTGCGTTCCGAAGGCATCGACGTGATTGTTACCCGGGAGCCGGGTGGCACACCCATGGCCGAAGCGATTCGCGAGTTGCTGCTCGCGCCGCGGGATGAGCCGGTGCACGAGCTGACCGAGCTTCTGCTGATGTTTGCGGCCCGTGCCCAGCACCTGCATACCCGGATTCTGCCGGCACTGGAGGCAGGGCAGTGGGTGCTCTGCGATCGCTTTACCGATGCGACCTTCGCCTATCAGGGCGGTGGCCGGGGGGTGTCCAAAGAGCATATCGGCCAGCTGGAGAACCTGGTTCAGGGGGACATCCGGCCGGACCACATCATTCTGTTGGACGCTCCGGTGGAAATCGGTATGGCCCGGGCACGTCATCGGGGTGATCTGGACCGATTCGAACAGGAGGCCGTGTCTTTTTTCCGGCGTGTCCGCGACAGTTACCTGGAGCGTGCCCGTAACGCCCCGGACCGCTACCATCGTGTTGATGCCTCGGCACCGCTGGCGGAAGTCAGCGAGCAGGTTGCCAGCATCGTCCGCTCACTCGGTCCGATGCCTCCGGGTGGAAACGGGCGGGTCCAGCGACTATGTTGAAAAGGTCAAAGTCGACCAAATCAGTAAAAATAACGAAAAGGGGCAACGGGTTATGATCAAGCGAAACTTCCTGAAATCGGCCATGGGGCTGGCCGCTGCCGCAGTGGTTTCCCTTTCTCCGATTACGGTGCAGGCCGAGGGCAACTATGTCATGGGTACCGCCACGACCGGGGGTACCTATTACCCGGTGGGTGTCGCCATTTCCACGTTGATCAAGGTCAAGCTTGAGCCGGCAACCGGGATTTCAGTCTCTGCCATCAGTTCGGCCGGCTCCGGCGAGAACCTGAAGCTGATGGACGAAGGCCAGATTCAGTTCGGCATCCTCCAGGGGCTTTACGGTGCCTATGCCTGGAATGGTACCGGCCCGGTCCCCAAGGCCTACAAGAACCTGCGTTCGGTCTCCATGCTGTGGCAGAATGTGGAGCATTTTGTGATTCGAAAGGAATTGGCTGAGTCAGGCACCATTGCCGACATGTCCAACCTTTACGGTGAGACCTTCTCGATTGGTGCCCGCAACTCCGGCACGGAAGGCTCCGGGCGCTATATTCTTGGCCAGCTCGGTATCGACCTTGAGAAAATGGACCTGGCCTACCTGGGTTATGGTCCCAGTGCCGATGCCCTGCAGAACGGTAACATTGACGGTATGAATATTCCTGCCGGCGTTCCTGCTTCGGCGGTCACCCGTGCCTACGCCAACATGGGCAATGAAATCACCACTCTGGATTTCAATGACGAGCAGCTGGCGAAAGTGAACAGCAACTTCGAGCTCTGGAGCCACTACAACATTCCGGCCGGCACTTATCCGAATCAGGAGAAGGACATCAACACCATCGCCCAGCCGAACATCCTCGCGGTGCGGGCCGATATCTCCGAGGGGGATGTCTACGAAATTACCAGGACGATCTATGCCAACCTGCCGTTCCTGAACAACATCCATCCGGCTACCAGGGCCATGGCCCTGGAAAAGGCCATTACCGGCCTGCCTATGCCGCTTCACCCGGGCGCGGCCCGCTTCTACAAGGAGCAAGGGCTGACTATTCCTGATCGTCTGATCGCGAAATAACCGTGGCTGAAACGGAAAAGGACGGGTCCCTTGAAGGGATCCGGGATGAAAGCATCAGTGGGGCCAGCGAACGGCTCGATCACCGGCTCCTGGGGCCGGTGATCTTTGGCCTGGCCATACTGACCTCGCTGATACACCTTTACTTCAACACCATCTCCACATTGTCCGAGCTGTGGACCTCGGCTCTGCACTTCGGGTTGTTCGGGCTGATTTGCACCCTGACCACGCCGATGTTGCGGGCGCGGTCGGCAACGGGGCAACGGCTGGTACTCGGCGTCGACGTTATTCTCGGGCTGCTGGCCCTGGTTTGCGCGTTCTATCTGATCGCGTTCGAGACGGCCCTGTACGAGCGTGGTGTCAATTTCAACACCACCGACTGGCTGGTTTCGGTTACCGCAGTGGTGCTGATTCTGGAGTTTGCGCGCCGGACGGTCGGCTGGTTCATCCCCGTACTCTGCATTATCGCGCTGACCTATGTCGCCTGGTGGGGTCAGTACGTTGACGGCATCTTCAATTTCCCGGGCCTGACCTGGGAGACAGTACTGTTTCGCTCCTACATCGGGGGCCAGGGTATGCTGGGCTCCATCGCACGTATCTCCTGGACCTACGTGTTCATGTTCATCCTGTTCGGGGCGTTCCTGGTGAAGTCCGGGGCAGGGGATTTTATCATCGAACTGGCCCGTTGTGCCGCCGGGCGTTTTGTTGGTGGGCCGGGGTTTGTGGCAGTGTTCTCCTCCGGTCTGATGGGGTCGGTATCCGGCTCCAGTGTGGCCAATACTGTCTCCACGGGCGTCATTACCATCCCGTTGATGCGTAAATCCGGCTTTCCGGCCCGGTTTTCGGCCGGCGTCGAGGCGGCGGCTTCCACCGGTGGGCAGTTGATGCCGCCGGTCATGGGGGCGGGTGCCTTTATCATGGCTTCGTACACCCAGGTATCCTATCTGACGATTATCGGCGTGGCGGCGCTGCCGGCGCTGTTGTACTTCCTGTCGGTGGCCATGTTCGTCCGTATCGAGGCAAAGCGCAGCCATGCGGTCAAGCTGGAGGATGATGAAGCTCCCCGCCTGGCCGAGGTGCTCAAGGACGGCTGGCACTTCCTGTTACCGCTGGTGGTTCTGGTGTCGGCACTGGTCTACGGCTTCACTCCGACCTATGCGGCGGGTATCGCGATTCTCTCGGTGATCGCGGCATCGTGGTTGTCGAAGCACCCCATGGGCTTCCGGGGTATTCTCGATGCCCTGGCCATGGGTGCGCAGAATATCATGACCACCGCGATTTTGCTGATTACCGTCGGGCTGATAGTGATGGTGGTCTCCACCACCGGCATCGGCAATACCTTCTCGTTGATGATTACCGACTGGGCCGGGGGCAGCCTGCTGGTGACCATTATCCTGGTGGCCCTGGCCTCGCTGATCCTGGGGATGGGGTTACCGGTGACCGCGGCGTATATCGTACTGGCGACGCTGTCGGCACCGGCCATCTACCAGCTGATTGCCCAGAGTCAGTTGCTGGAAATGGTGATGGCCGGCAACCTGCCCGAGCAGGCGAAGGCCATTTTCATGCTGGCGTCACCGGACAAGATGGAGCTGCTCAATGCGCCAATGGACCGGACAACGGCCATGGAGCTGCTGGCCGTGGTTCCGGACACCTTCAGCAGCCAGTTGCTGGACCAGGCGCTGTCACCGGCGACCCTGTCCATGGCCCTGGTGGCAGCCCACATGATCATTTTCTGGCTGTCCCAGGATTCCAATGTCACGCCGCCGGTCTGCCTGACCGCCTTTGCCGCCGCAGCCATCGCCGGCACACCGCAGATGCGTACCGGATTTACCGCCTGGAAGTTGGCCAAGGGCCTGTATATCGTGCCTTTACTGTTTGCCTACTCGCCGTTGATTACCGGGGACATCACCGAGATGATCCGGGTTTTCTGCTTCGCGCTGTTTGGCATCTACGCCATCATCGCCGGGTTGGAAGGCTATCTGGAGCATCCGTTGCACCCGGTTGTCCGGCTGGTGATGTTCCCGGTCGGCGCGCTGATGCTCTGGCCCCACGGGCAAGTGATGCTGGATGCCGCGGGATTGGTGATTTTTGTTGTGGTGTTTATCTGGAGCAGCCGCCAGGGCCGGGGAATTGTGACTGCGCCGGCGAAAGCATGAAGGAACTGCATCCATGACCATTGGGGAAGTGCTGGCCCTCTTGGCCATCGGCGGTGTCGCCGGCTTTGTCAACGTGCTGTCGGCCGGCGGGTCCATGCTGACCCTGCCGTTGCTGATGTTCCTGGGGCTGCCTCCGCAGGTGGCCAATGGCACCAACCGGGTGGCGATCACCCTGCAGAGTGTCACCGCCGTCGGCGGTTTCCGGCGCATGGGGCACGGTAATCTCAGGGTCAGCCTTCACCTGGCGGTGCCGGCGGTCATCGGCTCCCTGTTCGGGGCCTGGATCGCGACAGGGGTTCCGGATGCCATCTTCGAACTGGTGTTGATACTGGCCATGATCGGCGTGTCGGTGTTTATGCTGTTGCCTCAACCGGAGCTGGATACCCGCCCGCTGACCACGGACCGCCTCGGGCCGGTGATCTACCTGGCCATGTTCCTGATCGGACTGTACGGCGGTTTTATCCAGGTCGGGGTCGGGGCGCTGTTCCTGGTGGTGCTGTACCGGATCCTGAAAATCGACCTGCCCCAGGTGAACGTGTTCAAGGTGTCGATCATCCTGCTCTATACCTTGCCCGCTTTGCTGATCTTTGCGCTCAACGACCAGGTGCGGTGGGGGATGGGCCTGACCCTGGCATTGGGAAACATCGTGGGTGCCTTCCTCGCGGTGAAGGTCAACCTGAGCAGCCAGGGCGCACGATGGGTGAAGTGGCTGACGCTGGTCATGGTGGCGGCGATCCTGATACGGCTGATCTTCTACTGATTGGGCCTGTTGAACAGGAAACATAAAAAAACGCCAGCCCGAGGGCTGGCGTTTTTGCTGGAGGTCACTCCAAATGCGACTCAGGCAACGCTGGCCTCGGACGCTTTCCTGGTGTACTCCTCCATCTGGTCGAAGTTGAGATAACGGTAGATCTCTTTCGACATGCTGTTCAGGTCCTTGGCGTACTCCATGTACTCCTGCGGAGACGGGAGTTTGCCCAGTACCGCGCCCACAGCTGCCAGTTCCGCGGAAGTCAGGTACACGTTGGCACCATCGCCCAGGCGGTTCGGGAAGTTACGGGTGGAGGTGGACAGAACCGTCGACTTCGGCGCTACACGTGCCTGGTTACCCATGCACAGGGAGCAGCCCGGCATCTCGGTGCGAACACCGGCGGTGCCGTAGATGTTGAAGTAACCTTCTTCCATCAGCTGCTGCTGGTCCATCTTGGTGGGGGGAGACATCCACAGCCGAGTGCTCAGGGCGCCCTTGTGCTGCTCCAGCAGCTTGCCAGCGGCACGGAAGTGACCGATGTTGGTCATGCAGGAACCGATGAATACTTCGTCCACCTTCTCGCCAGCGACTTCGGACAGGAACCTGGCGTCGTCCGGGTCGTTCGGGCAGCAGACGATTGGCTCCCTGATGTCGGCCAGATCGATCTCGACCACGTGGGCGTATTCCGCGTCCTTGTCGGCACGCATCAGCTTCGGATCCTTCAGCCACTCTTCCATCTGCTGGGCGCGACGCTCCAGGGTACGCGGATCGCCGTAACCTTCGGCAATCATCCAGCGCAGCATGGTGATGTTGGAGCGCAGGTACTCGGCCACGGACTCTTCGGACAGGTTGATGGTACAACCGGCCGCGGAGCGCTCGGCAGAGGCGTCAGACAACTCGAACGCCTGCTCGACGGTCAGGTGCTCCAGCCCTTCGATTTCCAGGATGCGACCGGAGAATTCGTTGATCTTGCCCTTCTTCTCAACGGTCAGCATGCCCTGCTTGATGCCATACAGCGGGATGGCGTGTACCAGGTCGCGCAGGGTGATGCCCGGCTGCATCTCGCCCTTGAAACGAACCAGAACGGATTCCGGCATGTCCAGCGGCATAACGCCGGTGGCGGCGGCAAAGGCAACCAGACCGGAGCCGGCCGGGAAGGAGATGCCCATCGGGAAGCGGGTGTGGGAGTCACCACCGGTACCTACGGTGTCCGGCAGCAGCATGCGGTTCAGCCAGGAGTGGATGATACCGTCGCCCGGACGCAGGGAAACACCGCCACGGGTGCGGATGAAGTCCGGCATGGTGTGCTGCATTTCCACGTCAACCGGCTTCGGATACGCGGCGGTGTGGCAGAAAGACTGCATGACCAGATCTGCCTGGAAGCCCAGGCATGCCAGGTCTTTCAGCTCGTCACGGGTCATCGGGCCAGTGGTGTCCTGGGAACCCACGGTAGTCATGTGCGGCTCGCAGTAAGTGTTCGGGCGAACACCCTTACCTTCTTCCAGGCCACAGGCCTTGCCGACCATCTTCTGGGCCAGGGTGAAGCCTTTGGTGCCGGCTTCCGGATCCTTCGGCAGACGGAAGATGTCAGTGGGGCCCATGCCCAGGGCCTGACGGGCCTTGTTGGTGAGGCCACGGCCAATGATCAGCGGAATACGGCCGCCGGCCTGAACCTCGTCCAGGATGACGTCGGACTTGAACTTGAACTCGGAGATGGTTTCGCCGGCTTCGTTCAGGATTTTGCCTTCGTACGGGCGGATTTCGATCACGTCGCCCATGTTCATGTTGTCGACCGGGGCTTCGAACACCAGCGCGCCGGCATCTTCCATGGTGTTGAAGAAGATCGGGGCAACCTTGTTGCCGATACAGACACCACCGGCACGCTTGTTCGGAACGCCCGGGATATCTTCACCGAAGAACCACAGAACAGAGTTGGTGGCAGACTTACGCGAAGAACCGGTACCAACCACGTCACCAACGAAGGCAACCGGCAGGCCTTTGGATTTGATTTCGTCGATCTGGCTCATAGGGCCGGTTACGCCCGGCTCGTCCGGGGTCAGGCCTTCGCGCTCCATCTTGTAGGCAGCGCGGGCATGCAGGGGGATATCCGGCCGGGACCAGGCATCCGGAGCCGGAGACAGGTCGTCGGTGTTGGTCTCACCAGTGACCTTGAATACGACCATCTTCATGCTCTCGGGCACTTTCTTCCTGTTGGTGAACCACTCGGCGTTGGCCCAGGATTCAACAACGGACCTGGCCACGGCGTTGCCGGCATCCATCTTTTCCTTCACATCGTTGAAGGCGTCGAACATCAGCAGGGTTTTCTTCAGCTGTTCACCGGCCAGCTCGGCCAGGCCGGCGTCGTCCAGCAGTTCGATCAGGGTCTGGATGTTGTAGCCACCCTGCATCATGCCCAGCAACCTGACGGCCTGCTCCTTGTTCACCAGCGGAGAGGTGGCTTCGCCCTTGACGATGGCAGTCAGGAAGGCGGCCTTGACGTAGGCGGCTTCGTCCACGCCCGGCGGAATGCGGTTTTCCAGCAGGTAGACCAGGGTTTCCTCTTCACCCGCCGGCGGGTTCTTCAGCAGCTCAACCAGGGCAGCGGTCTGCTCGGCGTTCAGGGGCTTGGGCGGGATACCCAGGGCTTCACGTTCGGCAACGTGTTCACGATAGGCTTCTAACACGATATGGACCCTCATCAGTTGGAATGTCCCGCGGTTGGCATCGTGCCTGGCGGGAGTTTTATGGCGAAAAGGCCACGGGAGCCTCTGAATAACGCCTCAAATCACCGATGGGGTTTCAGGATTTATTCAGAGACTCCCTGAACTGGCGCTGTATTCTATAGGAAAGCCCTTATAAAGTTAAGTTGGACAGAGGTCGGAGGAGTCCGCCAACTGCGCTATACTCCCGCCTCCTGAATTTTCAGCCTGAATTTCGATATGAACGACGTCCTGCAAGAGATTCACGATTTTCTCCCGTGCCGTACTCCGAAGAAGTGGATCGACAACGCCCTGGCTAATCAGGATCTGTTGCTGATCGACCACGCCCATTGCGAGAAGAAAGCAGCATCCACGGCGCTCAGCCTGATGTACCGTTACGTGGATAACAGCGACCTGCTGAACAGGATGTCCCGCCTTGCGCGGGAAGAGTTGCGCCATTTCGAGCAGGTACTGGCGATCATGAACGAGCGGGGTGTGAAATACGACCACCTGACACCGGCCCGTTATGCCGCCGGACTGCGGCAGGTCGTGCGCTCCGGGGATCCGGGGCGGCTGGTGGATGTGCTGATTGTCGGCGCGATCATTGAAGCCCGCTCCTGCGAGCGCTTCGCCGCGCTGGCGCCGTTCCTGGATGACAAGCTCGCGGATTTCTACAAGAGTCTGTTGAAGTCCGAGGCGCGGCATTACCAGGACTATCTGAAGCTGGCGGTGCAGGCCAATGGCGGCCCCGTTGATGAGCGGGTGGCGGAGTTTCTGGCGATCGAGAAGGAGCTGATCGAGGCGCCGGATAGTGAGTTCCGGTTTCATAGTGGGCCAGGGTGCATCACTCCAGCGCCCGGCAAAGCTCCATCCACGCGTCAATCCCCGCGCTCCGGTACTTCTGCTTGTGCAGAATGAAGTAGAACTGCCGGTCAAAGCGCCGATGCTCCGGTACTTCCAGCGGCACCAGGCTGCCGCGGCGGAAGGCATCGACGAGGACCACCTGTGACAGGCAACCGATGCCCAGGTCCGCCTCCACCGCCCGCTTGATGGCTTCGGTGTGCTCCAGCTCCAGCAACACGTTCAGACCCGGCAGCAGGCCGTGCATACCGCGTTCGAAGCTCTGTCGGGTGCCGGAGCCCTGTTCGCGCATGATCCAGGTGGCTTCACGCAGATCGTCGTCGGTCAGTTTCCCCTTGCTGGCCAGGGGATGGGTGGGGGAGCAGAACACCACCAGTTCGTCCTCGCGCCAGCGAATGACTTCCAGCTCCGAGGACTGCAGCTCTCCCTCGATCAGACCGATATCCAGTTCGAAATCCTTTACCCGCCGGGCAATGGTACTGGTGTTGGCCACCTCCAGGGAGACGCGGGGCCGGGTAGGGGTATTCATGTATTGGGCCATGACGCCGACGGCCAGATAGTTGCCGATAGTCAAGGTGGCGCCGACCTTGAGGGCGCCTACTTCCGAGTGTTTGCTGAAGGCCTGTTCCAGCTCCCGGGCCTGGGCCAGCACCGATTCCACCTTGGGCCGGTACAGGCGCCCGAGTTCGTTGAGCTGGAGGCGTTTGCCAACCCGGTCAAAGAGCTGGATATCGAACTGGCTTTCCAGTTCCTTGAGGGCGCTGCTGGCCGCGGACTGGGACATGGCCAGGGAATCGGCGGCCCGGGTAATGTTCTGGAAGTGGGCGGCGGCGAGGAAGACCTCAAGCTGACGGAAACTGAATTTCATAAGGAAGCGCCATAAATCGATTTTGTCGAATAAGGTTATGTGGATATCCCATTTCATCGATAGGTTAAACGTGGGTTACACTTCAGGCAATTGATATTCAGACAATTCACGCTTTTTGCTTGAGCGCAGGTACGAGGTTTACATGAGCAACCTGATGAAAGAAACGGTCACCAGCGTCCATCACTGGAACGACACTCTGTTCAGCTTCAAGACCAGCCGCGATCCGGGCTTCCGGTTCAAGAACGGTCATTTTGTGATGATCGGCCTCGAGACCGATGGCAAGCCGCTGATGCGCGCCTACAGTATCGCCAGCGCCAATTACGAGGAAGAGCTGGAGTTCTTTTCCATCAAGGTGCCGGATGGCCCGCTAACCTCGCGTCTGCAGCAGATCAAGCCGGGTGACGAGATCCTGCTGAGCAAGAAACCCACCGGCACCCTGGTACTGGACAACCTGCTGCCCGGCAAGAACCTCTGGCTGATCAGTACCGGCACCGGCCTGGCGCCGTTCATGAGCATCATCAAGGACCCGGAAGTCTACGAAGCGTTTGACAAGGTGATCCTGACCCACGGTGTGCGCTATATCTCCGAGCTCGCCTATCAGAAGGAAATCGAGGAGCTGCCGGAGAACGAATTCTTTGGCGAAATGGTGAAGGATAAACTGCTTTACTACCCGACGGTCACCCGCGAGCCGTTCCGCAACGAGGGCCGCCTGACCGGCGCCATGGAATCCGGCAAGATCACCCGGGATCTGGGACTTCCGGATTTCAATCCTGACACAGACCGCTTCATGATCTGTGGCAGCCCGAGCATGCTCAAGGATACTTGCGCCATACTGAACAGCATGGGCTTCAAGGAAGCGCGGGGTGGCGACATGGGGCATTATGTTATTGAGCGGGCATTTGTGGAGCAGTGAGCCCTCAGCCCAGCAGGCCAGCAGGAATGCTCAGGAAAGCCCCGGGGGCTCAGGCCTCGGGGTTTTTTGCTTTCCTGCGGGGGTCGATCGTGTCTTCGTCAAGCCAGGTACCGCAGAACCTGCAGTAGCGCGCATCCTGTTCATGATGATCCCGGCCGCAGCCGGGGCAGGCCTGATTTTAATAATGACTCTCATAGTCGGGCAGGATGGGGTGTGACACAAAGAATTGAATGCGCGTTCGGGGTGTTTATGAAACGTTCGGGATGATATAGAGGCTAACCGGTAGATTGCATGTTGACGTGTCTCAAGTCCGTGGCATACGCAATCCGGTTTGGAGGGAGAGGTTGATGCAACAGGGAGAAGAGACGTCCCGACAGGAAATGGCGGACGAGGTCAATCGGGTTATCCGTTCGCAGCACAAGCGGAGCCGGGCCGGGCGGCTGATATGGCTGCTGGTGCTGGCGGCGCTGGTGGCGATTGCCGGTTGGTGGCTGTGGCCCGGTGACGGCGAGGTGCAGTGGCAGACCCACAATCTGGACCGTGGTGATATGGTGCTGACCGCCACTGCCACCGGAAGCCTGGAGCCCAAGAGTGAGGTTTCCGTGGGTGCGGAGATATCGGGGCTGATCACGCAGGTTCTGGTGGACGAGAATGACCCGGTGACCGAAGGCCAGGTGTTGGCTCTGTTTGACACTGATGAACTGGAAGTGGCCCTGGAGCAGGCCGAAGCCCAGCTTGCCCTGTCGCGGGCTTCAGTGGCAGAGGCAGAGGCGACGCTGGAGGAGGCGCGGGTGGATGAACGGCGGATCAGTGCATTGCGTGAACGGGGCACCACTGCCCAGGCGGAGCTGGATGCGGCCATCGCGACCCGCAAGCGGGCCGAAGCCAGGCTGGCCTATGCCCTGGCCTCGGTGAGGCAGGCGGAGGCGGCGGTGCTTCAGGCCCGGACCCGGCTCGAAAAAGCCGTGATTACCTCTCCCATCAACGGGGTGGTTCTGCAACGGAGCATCGAACCCGGTAATACCGTGGCGGCCAGTTTCCAGACCCCGGTGCTGTTCCTGCTGGCGGAAGATCTGAAGGCCATGGAGCTGCATGTGTCCATGGACGAAGCCGATGTCGGGCGGGTGAAAGCCGGTCAGACGGCAACTTTTACCGTGGACGCCTGGTCGGGCCGGGAGTTTTCTGCCGAAGTGCTCAAGGTTCACCTTTACCCGGTCGTCGAGAACAACGTGGTCACCTACACCACCGTGCTTTCCGTGGATAACAGCGAAGGGTTGCTCAAACCGGGCATGACGGCCACCGCCACCATCGAAACCGGCCGTCGTGAGGATGTCCTGAGGGTACCGAACATGGCCTTCCGTTTTACCCCGCCGGTGACCGACGGTGGCGGTGGCGGCCTGTTCAGCCATCCCGGTGCCCGGGCCGGTTTAAATCGATCCGGGCCCTCAAACACGGTGTGGGTGCTGCGCGACGGGGAGCCATCCCGGGTGGTCGTGCAAACGGGGGCCTCCGATGGCCGCTACACGGAACTGCCCGGTGACGAGCTGACAGAGGGTGACGCGGTGATTACCGGCATGCAGGCGGCGGTAACGCCATGACTGGCCCCGGTAACGTTGATGTGTCTGCCGGGCCGCAATCCGCACCGTCTGTGGTGGAGATGCGCGACATCTACAAGATATACGGCAGCGGTGCGACCGAGGTTCGTGCCCTGGATGGTGTCAGCCTGAGTATCCGGGCCGGGGAGTTCGTTGCCATCATGGGGCCGTCGGGCTCCGGCAAGTCCACTTGCATGAACATTCTGGGTTGCCTGGACGTGCCCACCTCCGGCGCATACCGCTTCCGGGGTGTTGAGGTCGGTGGCCTCGACCGGGATGAACTGGCCCTGCTGCGCCGTAACTTTATGGGCTTCGTGTTCCAGAGCTTCAACCTGCTGCCCCGCACCAGTGCCCTGCATAACGTTGAACTGCCGCTGATTTATGAGGGAGTCCGGCCAGCGCGGCGCCATGAGCTGGCCATGAAGGCGCTCACCACTGTCGGCCTCGCTGACCGGGCGCCCGCGACCTCCTCCCAGCTTTCCGGTGGTCAGCAGCAACGGGTGGCGATAGCCCGGGCCCTGGTAACGGAGCCTCCGGTTTTGCTGGCGGATGAGCCTACCGGCAACCTGGATACCGTCATGGCCGGGGAGATCATGAAGGAACTCGTGTCCATCCGTGAACAGAAAGGAATCACGATCCTGCTGGTGACTCATGAGCCGGATATCGCCCGCTATGCGGACCGGGTACTGTTTTTCACCGATGGTAAGCTGATCCGGGACGGTACACCGGCGGAGGTGATTCCGTGAGGGCCCTGGATACCCTGGGCATGTCGGTACAGGCCATTGCCCGTAACAAACTGCGTTCGTTCCTTACCACACTCGGTATCATCATCGGCGTGGCGAGTGTGGTGGCCATGGTTCACCTGGGGCAGTCCGCCACCCGCAGCGTGACCGAAGAGATTGCCAGCATCGGCTCCAACCTGTTGTTTGTCATGCCGGGCACCGCCCAGCGGGGGCCCGGTGGCCTTCGGACCAGCGCGGAAAACTTCGAACTGGCCGATGTGGAGGCTATCCGCAACGAGGTGGATGGCATCCTGGTCGCGCCTGCACTCACCACCAGCGCCACCGTGGTTATCGGCAGTGCCAACGACACCATTCCCGTTATCGGTACCACCAACGAGTATTTCTCCGTGCGGAACCATTACCTGGATTACGGCCGCGGGTTCGGGGATGGGGAACTCTCCTCCGGTGCCGCAGTGTGCATCATCGGCAAGACCCTGATCGAAGAGATGTTCCTGGGTCAGGAGGCTCTGGGATCGAATATCCGGGTAGGGCGTACCGCCTGTCGGGTCATTGGTGTACTGGAAGAGAAAGGGGAATCCATGGGCCAGGACCGGGACAAGACCATTCTCATGCCGGTCAAGGCTGTCCAGCGCAGGCTGGTGGGGGAACTGGATGTCAGCGCAATTTATGTGTCCGCGCTGGTGGATGGTTCCACGGGTCTGGTGCAGAAGCAGATAGAATCCCTGTTGCGCCAGCGCCGCAATACGGTCAACGGCGGCGCCGATGATTTCTATGTGCGGGATACCCAGGATATAGCCCAGGCCCTGGAAAGCACCACCAACACCCTGACGATCCTGCTGGGCGCCATCGCAGCCGTCAGTCTGCTGGTGGGCGGCATCGGCATCATGAACATTATGCTGGTTTCGGTCACCGAGCGTACCCGGGAAATAGGAATAAGGCTGGCGATCGGCGCCCGGGCCCGGGATGTGCTCACCCAGTTTCTGGTTGAATCCATCGCACTTTCCACACTCGGCGGCGCCATCGGTCTCGTTATTGGCGTGGGCGGCACCTGGCTGGTCACCTGGCAGCTCGATATGCCCTTTGTGATTTCGCCGACCGTGATGGCGGTTGGTTTTTCCTTTTCCGTGGCCATCGGTGTTATCTTCGGGTATTTTCCCGCAAGGAAAGCCGCCATGCTCAATCCCATCGATGCACTGCGGCACGAATGAATAACCCGCACCGAGACTCAATAACAGGAAACGAGGATGTTCACACTCGAGATTGAACCGAGATTCAGCGATACCGACGCTTTGGGCCACATCAGCAATACGTCACTACCGGTATGGTTCGAGCAGGGGCGGACTCCGATCTTCCGGATTTTCCACCCGACGCTGGAAGTAAAAACCTGGCCCCTGATCCTGGCTCGTATTGAAGTTGATTTTCTGGCACAAAGCTACTGGCACATGCCCGTGGAAATCCGCACCGGGGTCGGAGAGATCGGTAACAGTTCGTTCCGCGTGATCCAGGAGGCCTGGCAGGACGGCAGGAAGGTTGCCCGTGGTGTTTCGGTACTGATCCACTTTGATTATGAGCACGAGAAATCGGTTCCGATTCCGGAGGAGATCAAGGCGAAACTGGCAGCCTGTCGAATCGACCGGGCCATCGCCGAATGACTATGCCTGCGAGGTGATTGATTGGTTAAAGGATTCTTCCCGCTGATTCTGCTTCTCTCTTTCTTCATCCTGTCCGGTTGTGATTCCGGCCCGGAAAAGGAGGAGATTGCTGAATCCGGCCAGTCAGCAGAGAAAACCGAAACTGCCAAGCCTGCATCGGGAGCGGATATTTCCCTGGCGCTCAAGCCCGCCCGGATGGACTGGGTGGGCCAGAAGATTTTCCAGAACGAGTGTGCCGGCAAGTTGCAGTGTCTGGTGCACTGGAACGAGGGGGAGGCGTTCCCGTCACTGGGCATCGGCCACTTCATCTGGTACCCGGAAGGCGTGAATGGGCGTTTTGTCGAGAGTTTTCCCAAGCTGATCCGGTACATGACCCAGCGCCAGGCTTCAGTGCCGGACTGGCTGGTGAACCTTGAACCGTTTGATGCGCCCTGGCCGGATCGGGAAGCCTTCCGGGAGGCGGAGGATTCCGCCCGTGTTGCCGAACTGCGGGAGTTTCTGGCGGGCACCCGGGGACTTCAGGCTGAGTTCATTTTCCTTAGGGCCAGGGAGTCCCTGGACAAGGTGATTGCAGCAGCCCCTGACAAGGATCAGGAGCGGGTCAGGGAGAATCTGGCGCAGCTGAGTGCGACGCCCGGTGGCGTCTATGCGCTCATGGACTATGTCAATTTCAAGGGCGAGGGGCTCGCCGGATCCGAGCGCTACGACGGTAAAGGTTGGGGCTTGTTGCAGGTTCTGCTTCAGATGAATCCCGCGCAGGACCAGTCCGCGCTGGACGCCTTCCGGGCTGCGGCCGGAGAGGTGCTCACCCGCCGCGCCGAAAACGCCGAGAATCCGATCGAGCGTGAGCGCTGGCTGCCAGGATGGCTCAGACGGCTTGAGACCTATCGCGAGCCGTCTGAAGCCCCGTCGTCATAGCGGGGCTTTATTCAGGTCCGGTTCCTTGCCCGGCTCCACTTCCAGCCACCAGACATACTGGTCCCAGTCACCAAGGACGATGCGGCGGGCATCTTCACCATTGGCCTGCAATTCGTGGATGGCGGGCCGGTGGGTGTGGCCGTGTATCAGGCGGTGGACGCCATGGGCCTCCATCTCTTTTACAACTTCTTCAGGCGTGACATCCATGATCGTTTCGGCCTTGCCCTGATTCTTCGCCATGGAAATTTCCCGTAACTGCCGGGCCATCTGCTGGCGGTCCTCCAGGGGGCGGGCGAGGATCATCTGCTGCCACTGGGGGTTACGCATGTTGGCGCGGAACTTCTGGTACTCCACATCGGCGGTGCACAGGCTGTCGCCGTGCATCAGCAGGGTGGGGGTGCCGTAAAGATCCACCACCGTGGGGTCATCCAGCAGGGTGGCGCCGGCACGGTTGCAGAAATCCTCACCGATCAGGAAGTCCCGGTTGCCGTGCATCAGGAAAATCCTGGTACCGTTCTCGCTCACTTCCTTCAGGGCGGCGGCGACGGTTTCCTGCAGGGGCGTGCGTTCATCGTCGCCAATCCAGGCCTCAAAGAAGTCCCCAAGGATATACAAACGCTCCACACCCATGGCTTTGCTCTTCAGGAAGGCCAGAAACGCGTCCGTGATGTCCGGACGCGACTCCTCGAGGTGCAGATCGGAGATAAACAGCGTGATCACGCGTCCTCCAGAACCCCGGCTTTCTCGATGATCACGTCCTCGGCGGGGACGTCCTGGTGGCCGGCGCGCATGGTGGTGCGCACGGCACGGATCCTGTTGACGGTCTCCATGCCATCAACCACCTTGCCGAATACACAGTAACCCCAGCCCTCGGCATTCTTGGCGGTGTGATCCAGGAAGCCGTTATTCTCCACGTTGATGAAGAACTGGGCGGTGGCGGAATGCGGATCCATGGTCCGCGCCATGGCGACGGTGCCAACCATGTTGCTGAGGCCGTTGTCAGCTTCGTTCTGGATCGGCTCCCGGGTCTTGCGCGGGGTCATGCCCGGCTCGAAGCCGCCACCCTGAATCATGAAGTTGCTGATTACCCGGTGAAAGATCAGCCCGTCGTAGAAACCATCACGAACATACTGTTCGAAGTTTCTGGCGGTTTCCGGGGCCTTGTCGTAGTCCAGCTCGAGCTTGATATCACCGAAATTGGTTTGCAGCAGAATCATCAGGGTTTCCTGTACAGGTTTATAGAGGTTTCAGGGCGCTATTGTACTCAAGAGTTTTGCGCTATGCATGAGTCCGGAAAGGATTTGTGAGTATAATACGCGGTTCAAGATTCAACCCCTGTCCAACAGAGATTGTATGAGCGCCGAGTCGAAGAAAGCCCACAACTTTATCCAGAGCCTGATCGAAGATGCCATCGCCAAAGGTGAGCACACCGGCAAGGTCGTTACCCGTTTCCCGCCGGAGCCGAACGGCTACCTGCACATTGGCCATGCCAAGTCCATCTGCCTGAATTTCGGCATTGCCGAGACCTTTGGCGGCGAGTGCAACCTGCGGTTTGACGACACCAACCCGGAGAAGGAAAACCAGGAGTACATCGATGCCATCAAGGCTGATATCCGGTGGCTTGGTTACCAATGGGCCGGTGAGGTGCGGTATGCCTCCGACTACTTCGGTGCCCTCTACGAATTTGCTGAGGAACTGATCCGTAATGGCAAGGCCTATGTCTGTGCGCTGTCCGCCGACGAGATGGCCGAATACCGGGGAACCCTGAAGAAGCCTGGTCGTAACAGCCCCTACCGGGACCGTCCGGTAGACGAGAACCTTCAGTTGTTCCGCGACATGCGGGATGGCAAGTACCGGAACGGCGAACTGGTGCTGCGTGCGAAAATCGACATGGCGTCTCCGAACATCAACCTGCGGGACCCGATCCTGTACCGGATCCGCTACGCCGAGCACCACCAGACCGGCGACAAGTGGTGCATCTATCCGATGTACGATTTCACCCATCCCATTTCTGACGCCCTCGAAGGCATTACCCACTCCCTGTGTACCCTGGAGTTCGAGGACCACCGGCCGCTGTATGACTGGGTACTGGACAATATTTCCGTTCCCTGTCATCCCCGCCAGATCGAATTTGCCCGGCTGAACCTGAACTACACCATCACCTCCAAGCGCAAGCTCAAGCGCCTGGTGGACGAAGGCTATGTGGATGGTTGGAACGATCCGCGCATGCCGACCATCTCCGGCATGCGCCGCCGTGGTTATACGCCGGAATCGATCCGCAACTTCTGCGACATGATCGGAGTGAACAAGGCCGGTGGCACCGTGGATATGGGCATGCTCGAGCATGCCATCCGGGAGGATCTGAACGCCCGTGCCCCGCGTGCCATGTGTGTCATGCGCCCGCTCAGGGTTACGCTCACCAACTACCCGGCGGACAAGACCGAAACCCTGACCCTGCCGGTGCACCCGCAGAACCCGGACATGGGGGAACGGGAAGTGACCTGGAGCCAGGTGCTGTACATCGACCGGGAAGACTTCGCCGAGGAGCCGCCCCGCAAGTGGAAGCGGCTGGCGCCGGATCAGGCGGTGCGCCTCCGGGGCGGCTACGTGATGACCTGCCGGGAAGTGGTCCGTGATGACAGTGGTGAGATCATTGAACTCAAGTGCGAGTACGACCCGAATACCCTGGGCGTTAACCCCGAAGGCTATAAACCCAACGGAGTGATTCACTGGGTTTCGGCCACCGACAGCGTTGAGGCAGACATCAATCTGTATGACCGTCTGTTCAATCACGAATCGCCGGACAGCGACAGGGAAGGTAAATTGATGGATCACCTTAACCCGGAATCCCTGGTGGTTCTGAAAGGTGCTCGGGTTGAGAAGAGCCTGGCGTCCCCACTTGTGGATCTTTCCTATCAGTTCGAGCGCGAGGGTTACTTCTTCTGTGATCAGGAGCAGACCTCCGCCGCCGGTCACCCGGTGTTCAATCGTACCGTCACCCTGCGTGATTCCTGGGGTAAGGGGGGCAAGTGATCC
>JAXHVJ010000030.1:0-31413 GCA_034189235.1 Pseudomonadota bacterium | reverse complement strand
CCACCGGCGTGAAATTGCAGACTATGACGGTGCAGTCATCATTACTGCGTCCCCGCCGCAAAAAGGAGAGCACGCTGTTTTCGACGTCTCCGCCGTCTATCCACTGGAAACCTTCGGGTTCACAGTCGAGCTGGTGGAGCGAAGGGCAATGTCGGTACAGCCTGTTGAGATCGCGTATCAGTTTCTGCACCCCGGCATGGAGGGGGTCGTCCAGCAAGTGCCAGTCGAGGGAATGGTCGTGATTCCACTCCCGTTCCTGGGCAAACTCACTGCCCATGAAAAGCAGCTTCTTGCCAGGGTGGCCATACATGAAACCGAAGTAGACCCGCAGGTTAGCGAATTTCTGCCAGCGATCCCCCGGCATTTTGTTGAGCAGGGAGCCCTTGCCGTGTACCACTTCGTCGTGGGAAAGGGGCAGGATGAAATTTTCGCTGAAGGCGTAGATGAGGCCGAAGGTGAGGTCGTTGTGGTTGTAGCGGCGATGGACCGGATCCTTTTTTATATAGGTCAGGGTGTCGTGCATCCAGCCCATGTTCCACTTGTAACCGAAGCCGAGCCCCCCTACAGAGGTGGGCCTCGATACCATGGGCCAGGCGGTAGACTCTTCGGCGGTGGTGAAGAAGCCCTGTTCTTCCTTATACACCAGCTCGTTCATGCGTTTGAGGAAGTCTACTGCCTCGAGGTTTTCATTGCCGCCATACTCGTTGGGAGTCCATTCCCCGGCCTCCCGGTTGTAGTCCAGATAGAGCATGGAAGCCACAGCATCTACTCTCAGGCCGTCGATATGGTACTCGTCAGCCCAGAATTTGGCATTGCTCAGCAGGAAATTGCTGACCTCCTGCCGGCCGTAATTGTAGATCAGGGTGCCCCATTCATGATGCCTCCCCTTTGCCGGGTCTTCGTGTTCATACAAGGCGGTGCCATCGAACTGAGCCAGGCCGTGGGCGTCTTCCGGAAAGTGTGCCGGCACCCAGTCCATGAGGACTCCCAGGCCATGGGCATGGCAGCTCTCGACCAGGTGCCGGAATTCGTCCGGTGTGCCGAAGCGGCTGGTGGGGGCATACAGGCCAATCGGCTGATAGCCCCAGGAGCCGTCGAAGGGGTATTCCGTGACTGGCAGTAGCTCGATATGGGTAAAGCCCATATCCGCTGCGTAGGCAGGCAGTTCCTCTGCCAGCTCCAGGTAGCTGAGATAGCGATGATTCTCTCCGGGATGGCGGCGCCACGAGCCCAGATGGACTTCATAGATAGCAACAGGCGCATCCCGTTGGGAACGGGCCTCCCGGGACTGCATCCATGCCTGATCCTGCCAGCGGTAAGGTGGCGGATCATAGACGATGGAGGCTGTTTCCGGTGGGTGCTGGCAATAACGGGCAAAAGGATCCGCCTTGAGAGGCAGCAATTTTCCGTCGCTGGCGATGATTTCGTACTTATAGAGAGATCCCTGTCGGAGTTCGGGCAGAAAAATCTCCCAGATGCCGACGTCATGGCGCAGACGCATGACATGACAGCGGCCGTCCCAGTTATTGAACTCGCCCACGACACTGACCCGCCGGGCATTGGGAGCCCAGACTGCAAAAGCGACTCCCCTGATCCCATCCATCTCGATGGAATGGGAACCCAGTTTTTCGTAGACGTGTTCGTGACGGCCTTCCCCCAGAAGGTAGAGGTCCAGATCCCCGAGTACCGCACCGAAACGGTAGGGATCTTCGATGATCCCGGCCTCACCATTGCGGCTTATCCGCAGCCGGTAACGAAAGTCGCGATCCGCACCCTTGACCGTGCCGGCAAAGACGCCGTCCGGATGCAACCGCGTGAGGGAGGTGACCTGCTCGTCACTGGCCGGGTCCACCACGGCCACTGAGTCAGCACCAGGCTGAAAAGTTCTGATCCGCACCCCGTTGGCCACCGGGTGGCTGCCCAGAAAAGCGAAAGGATCGAGATGTTCGCCCCGGGTTATGGCCTGCACAGTGGTTCTGTCTTCCATAGTCATGATCGGTGCCTGCTGATCCATTCGATGAGGCCGTCGACGGGAACAATGAGCCAGTCGGGACGGTTGTTGGCTTCGTAGAGAATCTCATAGAGAACTTTCTCCAGCGTAAACAGAGCCACCAGGCTATCGAACTCCGCGGGTTCCCGGGGAGAAAAACGACAGCCCTCGCTCCCTTGCCGGTATCCATCCAATAGCGCCTGGCGGGAGAGGTCCAACCACTCCAGGGACAAGGCCAGGGCAGGGTCATCCTTGAATTTTTCCGTCTCCCTGGCGGCGGCTGTCCGGGCTGCGTAATCCAGAGACCGCAACAGGCCTGCGAGGTCGCGCAGAGGCACCTGCTTGGCACGTCGCTCCTCAAGAGTCCTGGCTGGTTCACCCTCGAAGTCGATGATGTAAAAGTCGCGTTCCGCCACCAGCACCTGGCCCAGGTGAAGGTCACCGTGAGTCCGGGTTAACAGGGCGGTGACCCGGTCAGGAATGAGTTCGTTGATGCGTCTTTCAAGGACCGGCCAGAGGTGCAGGAGAGAGCGCAACTGTTCCGCCTCAATTCCGTCGTCCTTGCCTGTGTGATGCTCCAGAGTCTTGCGTGCGGAAGCCGCTTCCCGCAGGAGTCGCCCGCGCCATTCGTCCAGCCAGGCGGCAGTGACCGGTTCGACGCCGAAAGCCGGATCCGTCGTTGGCGTGGCGAGGGCCTGGTGGAGCTCCGCAACCCTCAGGCCCAATGCGTGGATCAAGCGGGTGAAACCAACATGGATATCCTTCCTGGCGACTCTCTCCTCGCGGGATGCGTAGCGGACATCGTGAAGGAACCGGTCGAGATAACCGAGGGTATAACTCCAGCCGTCTCCCTGGTTGGCAACAAAGCTTTGCAGGATCGCGACAAGGTTGCGTTCTCCGGATTCATCTTCGATCTCCAGGGCGCCGAATAATGAAGGGCTGTTTCTGTAGCCCGCCACTTCCGTGAGGAAACGCCCGACCTCAAACTCCGGATGCAGACCCGGCTGGAGCTGTCGGTAAGTCTTGAGAATCATGGTGTTGTCAATCATTGACGTGCTATTGCTCTGTTCGAGATAGGTGGGCTTGATGGAAGCGGATCGGGCGTCGAAATCGCGGGGGAACGCCGAGGTGGTGGTAAACAGCGCTCTGCCCGAGATGCCGCTGCCGCCTTCAGCCTGGGCCTGAAAGTGCTCGAGCCATGTGCGGATGGCGCTCTCGTCTCCCACCGCATCCAGCAGGAAGCCGAGTCGGTTGGCACTACGGGTGCGCGCCACTGTCGATTGCGTGGGCGGCAGCAGCTCCTTGCCGGCATCCTCCCACTGCAACGACAACGGCAGGAAATAGTGTTGGCAGGAGCCGTCATTCAGGTGAACCGAGACGATGCTCAACAGACAACCGTTGTCAGCTTTCGTCATGTCAACCCACTCTTTGAGGGTCACAGCGGCGATGCCGGTCTCCTTCGCGGCAAACCAGCGTTGCGCGGCGATATATTCCGGGAGCAATCGATCCTCCAGTTCGGTTTTCCCCCGTCCCTCCAACAGGCTCTGCCAGCGTTGCGGCAAAACCAGGGTGTGAAATTCCTGCGGCACTCCCGTCGGTTGCAGGTGCCAGGCCGGTGGCTCCGCTTCCGTGGCCAACTGGAACCAGTAAAACCCATGGGGGGAGAGAGTAAGAAAGTAAGGCAGTTCGCCAATGGGAGGGAAGGCACTCTCGCCAAGCAGTTCTACCGGCACCCGATCGCGGAATTCGCTCAGGTCCAGTTCCACCGGCTGGGCAGAACGAGACAGATTGGCGATACACAGTATGGCGTCATCGTCATCTTCGCGAATATAGGCCAGAACCTTGCGATTGCCGGGGAAAAGAAAGCGCAGGGAACCCTTGCCGAAAACTGACTGTGACTTGCGGACGGCTATGAGCCGCTGGATCCAGTTCAAAAAGGAGGAAGGGTTGCGGTGCTGCGCTTCTACATTGAGTGCTTCATAGCCGTAAATGGGGTCCATGATTGCTGGCAGGTAGAGGGCGGCCGGGTCCGCACTCGAAAAACCACCGTTGCGGTCCGGTGTCCATTGCATGGGTGTCCGTACGCTGTCCCTGTCCCCCAGAAAGATGTTGTCTCCCATGCCGATTTCATCGCCGTAATAGACAATGGGAGTGCCGGGCATGGACATGAGCAGGCTGTTTAGCAACTGCATCTTGTTGCGGTCGTTGTCCAACAGTGGCGCAAGACGCCGACGAATACCCACATTTACCCGCGTGCGGGGGTCGCTGGCATAAAAGTTCCACAGGTAGTCCCGCTCCTGATCGGTAACCATCTCGAGTGTGAGCTCGTCATGATTGCGCAGGAAGATGGCCCACTGCGTGTCGGAGGGAATTTTCGGCGTCTGTGCCATGATGTCGGTGATGGGATGACGATCCTCCTGGGCCAGTGCCATGTACATTCGCGGCATCAGGGGAAAATGGAAAGCCATGTGGCACTCGGGCTCCGATGCCGTACCGAAGTAAGGGAGTACGTCTTCCGGCCATTGATTGGCTTCCCCCAGGAGCATGCGATTACTGTAGTTATCGTCCAGCCAGCGGCGAATTTTTTTGAGAATGTCGTGGGTCTCTGCGAGATTTTCATTATTGGTACCCTCCCGCTCGCAAAGATAGGGAATGGCATCCAGCCGCAGGCCGTCAACACCCATGTCCAGCCAGAATTTCATGACGTTGAGAATCGAATCCACAACCCGGGGATTATCGAAGTTAAGGTCCGGCTGGTGGGAGAAAAAACGGTGCCAGTAATAGGCCTTGGCCTCCGGATCCCAGCTCCAGTTGGAGGTTTCGGTATCGGTAAAGATAATGCGGGTGCCCAGATACTTCTGATCGGTGTCGCTCCAGACGTAATAGTTACGCCGTGCAGAACCGGGTCTGGCATGCCGGGCCTTCTGAAACCAGGGGTGCTGGTCCGAGGTGTGGTTGATTACCAGCTCGGTAATCACTTTAAGATCGCGCCGATGGGCCTCCCGCAAAAAGCGCCGGAAATCCCGCATGGTGCCATAGCGCTTGTGGATGGATTTGTAGTCGGCTATGTCATAGCCGTCATCCCGCAGGGGGGAGGGGTAAAATGGCAGCAGCCAGATGGCGGTGGCACCCAGCTCGGTAATGTGGTCGAGTTTGCGGGTCAGCCCGGTGAAGTCACCCGTACCGTCTCCATTGGCATCGAAAAAAGCCTTGATATGAAGCTGGTAGATGATAGCGTTTTGATACCAGAGCGGACTACTTTCCGTCATGTAGGCCCTCACAGACTGGGTGAATGGTAATCCACATGATTCCAGGGGATCACCCGGAAGATGATGGCAGGATTTTCCGGCTCCAGCCGGACATGGTGATGCCTGCCGTGCCACAGATGCCGGACACCGGTCAGCAGCTCCTCCACTTCGAAGCCGACATCCTCCGGAATGCCGAGCTGTTCCAGTGGGAACTCCAGCGTGGCGTCGCGACCGTCAAAGGGGTCGACGTTGACGGCTACGAAAATCAGATTGGCGGGCTCTTCCAGGGTTTTGCCATAGAACAATATATCCGGGCTGTCGGCGTGATGAAACCGCAGGTTAAACAGTTCCTGCAATGCCGGATTCTGATGCCGGATGCGATTGATGGCGGTGATATATTCACGAATATTGCCTGGTGCGTCCCAGTCCCGGACTTTGTACTCGTACTTTTCTGAATGGATATACTCCTCCTTCCCCGGTACGGCGTCGTTTTCGCAAAGCTCGAAGCCGCTGTAAATTCCATAAACACTCGAGAGGGTGGCGGCGAGGACGAAGCGGATTTTGAAAGCGGGTCTTCCCCCGGTTTGCAGGAAAGTCGGTAAGATATCGGGAGTGTTGGCGAAAAAATTGGGGCGCAGGTATTCGCGGATTTCCGTAGAGGTCAGTTCCTGAAGATAATCCGTGAGCTCGTGTTTGCTGTTGCGCCAGGTGAAATAGGTGTAGGACTGGCTGAATCCGACCTTGGCCAGCATCTGCACCATTGGAGGACGGGTAAAAGCTTCGGAAAGGAAGATCACCTCGGGATGGTGAAGACGCACCTCGCGGATCAGCCATTCCCAGAATGGCACTGGCTTGGTATGGGGGTTATCCACCCGAAAGGCCTTGACGCCCTGCTGTACCCAGAAAAGAACCACATTGAGCAACTCCCGCCACAATTCCTCCTGGTGTTCACCGTAGAAACTGACGTTGACGATGTCCTGGTACTTCTTGGGTGGATTTTCAGCATATTTGATGGTGCCGTCCGGTCGCATGGTGAACCATTCCGGGTATTCCTTTAGCCAGGGGTGGTCCGGTGAACACTGGATCGCGAAATCCAGCGCAACGTCCATGCCCATGTCATTGGCGGTATGCACGAAATGGCGGAAATCCTCCAGGGTGCCCAGTTCAGGATGTATGGCGGTGTGCCCCCCCTCCTCGGAGCCAATGGCGTAAGGGCTTCCCGGGTCATCCGGGCCGGCATTCAGGGTATTGTTCCGGCCTTTGCGGTTGGTGTGGCCAATGGGATGGATCGGCGTCAGGTAGACCACGTCAAAGCCCATCTCCCGTATCTCCGGCAGGCGCTTCTCGCAGTCGGCGAATGTCGCGCTCCGGCCCTCGACGACGCCCTGGGAGCGTGGGAATATTTCGTACCAGCTGGCGAAACGGGCCCGGACCCGGTCGACAATGACTTCCAGTTCCCGCCCATATCGGGCCGACCTGGCCCGGTCCGGCCAGCGTGCGATAATGCTCCGCAACAGGGGAGAGCGGAGGAGCTCGGTCTTCTCGTCATCACCTGCAGCATTATCGAAGTCAGCCAGTGCCCGGGAAATCTGGCGGCGGTCATTGCCAGCGGTGCGTTCCAGCGCTTCCGCCACCAGAGCCCGGCCTTCCAAAAGCTCGACGCCGATCTCCTGAGCCGCGTCGAGTTTCTTGCCGGTTTCCTGCCACCAGGTTTCGAAGAGGTCGGTGGAGGCCTCGATGGTGTAAAAATAGCCGGTGTTCTCCTCCAGCCGGAGGGTGCCGCGCCACAGGTCGAGGCCGGGGTTGATCCGGGACATTGGCACTTCCCGCCATTCGGTTTCGTCCTGACGGCGATAGAGCAGCCTGGCGTTGAGGCAGTCGTGGCCCTCCCGGAATATGGTTGCCATGACTTCAAGGCTGTCGCCCACCTCCCGTTTTATCGGGAATTTGCCACAGTCGATTTCAGGACAGACATTCTCGATGGTGATGAGCCCGGAGCGCACGGTATCGAGATAACGGGCAGTAACGTTGTGGCTGGTAATGGGCCTGGTACCCGATGCCCCCCCGGAGGCACCCCTGACATGAAAGATTCGCACCTCCAGCGGCTCAAGGACAAGACGCGAATCCGGGCGCAGGCGCACAGCCTCACCCCCGGGAGTAACCTCCTCGGCACGGGTGCCGGCATCCAGGGTCAGCTCCAGTTCGTCCATAGAAAGCCGCAATTCCCGGCCAGGCAGAGGATTGATAAAGAGCAGCGCCCACTCTGCGGGTACCGAAGAATGGCGGGCGAGCACCACCGCATCGGATCCCGGAGCTTGCACGGGAAACTGTCTGCCGTCCTCATTCAGCGCCGGCACAGCGGCCTTGATGCGATTGGTTTCGGCGATGAAATCGCTGATATCAAAGAGAGGGGGCTCTTTGCACCAGGGGCGGCTCTCGACTACGTCGAGATGTTGCCGGTAGCCGAATTCGAAGCCCATGGGCAACATCACACCGGCTGAAAAAGTAGCGGCGAAGCTATAGTGGAAGCGGTAGTGCCGCTGGATATTTTCCTCGGGAACGCCCTCGTGCAGGAGCCCGGCGGCGAGCCGCTCGGTATCGTGGCTCTCGGGAAAGGCGATGGAGGGAGCGATATGGCGGAAGGCGTCGTACTGTTCCAGCAACCAGGAGGAACGGAAATCCCACCATTTGGCGCTGTTGAAAAGATAGTCGAAACCGGCATCGCTGAGGGCGTAGACCTCCTCCGGGCGACAGCCAAGGGTCTCGGCCATGAATATCGTGCGGGCATCCTCGTCACGTGCTGCGGCGACGATACTCTTCCAGACTTCCGCGGGCACCTTGTAGGCGGCGTCACAGCGGAAACCCCGAAAGCCGAGCCCCACGTAATGACGCACCAGTTGCTGCCAGTAGGCGATGATCTCAGCGCGGGCCGGGCGTTCCGAATAGTCGATCCCGGCCAGGTCCCCCCATATGGTGGCTGAGCCTGGATCGTCCGGATCGATCGCCCCAAGGGATTTCAGCTCTCCGTGTTCGTCGCGCAAGAACCAGTCCGGGTGGTTCTCTACCAGGACGGCATCCTTTGCCGTGTGATTGATCACCAGGTCCATCATTACGGACAGGCCCGATTGCTCCGATGCCTCGGCGAATGCCGTGAGCTGTTCGTCGCAGGAATCGCCGCTGCCATCATCAAAGAGGGGGTTGAGGGTATAGTAATCCTTCACCGCATAGAGGCTTCCTGAGAATCCCGGATAGTGGAAGGGATTGAGATAGACCCAGTTGAAATTCATTCCGGCGATACGTGGCAGTTCTGCCTGCCAGTCGGCGGTGGTGCCGGCGAGGAGGGGAAAAAGGTTGTAGATACGCGGCCCTGATCCTTCGGGTTTCATGATTGTCCTTGCTTCGTACAATAATGTAGGAAGGAAACTAGTGTCCCGTCTGGTTAATTCGCAGTAGGTCAGCGAATTAACCAGACGGGACACTAGTCCAATGGCCTCTGCCTATTACGTATATAAGCGACCGCAGCATCCGTCAAGAGGATTCCACCCTTGATTACCGGACACCCGATGAGGTGTACTATCGCTAACCTGCAACCCGGCTACCTTAACTCGCAAAAGTCTCGCAAAAGCCGCCATTCTAGCCAGGGACCGGCCCGGCGTCAGGACAAGGGCCGTGAAAACAGCCCGGCCGGCGGTGTATTTTTGTTATTGCCCGGTCTCGCGTTTCAGTACCGTGTGAAGCACAAGATCCTTTTCGAAATAGACGACGAAATCCTGATAATGCCATTGCGTGATGGGAGGTTCGCCAACGGGGCCGCGAACTTCCCGGGGATTACCCCACTTTGCGCGGACCGAGGACTGGGACTGCCCGGCTTTCGGATAGTTTCCCTGGTTCCGGTCTGCCTGGCTTCCTGCCGGAATCCGAAGCTCTTCAGCCAGGACACCGCTGGCCGGTGCAAACGACAGGGCGGCCGCCAGGGCCAGTACACCGAACAGGGTTTTGTTGTTTCTCATTGATAGCTCTCCATTCACGCTACAACTCGGGGCCTTTCGGGGCTCTCGCTACTTTCGGGGCTCTCGCTATAAGTGCCAATCAGAGTGATGCACTACACCAGCAAAAGCCACCCCCTTTTCCCCATTTTATCCTGTTTGGGCCCGGGTTTTTTGCCAAGGCTTTCACACCCGGGGTGCGGGAGGTCCGGTTGCAAGCTGTTTCCGACAAGGGCCATAATGCGGCTCGACCACGCCGGGCTTGCCATTCAGGGATTCTAACAGAGCAGCACTCCTACATGTTCCGACCCTTATCTTTCTATATCGGTTTGCGGTACACCGCAGCCAAGCGACGTAATCACTTTATCTCGTTTATTTCACTGACCTCCATGATCGGCCTGATGCTCGGTGTTGCGGTACTGATCATCGTGTTGTCGGTGATGAACGGATTTGATCGCGAGCTCAAGCAACGGATCCTGGGCATGGTGCCCCATGCAGTGATACAGGGCTCCGGTCCGCTGCCCGATTGGGAGGCGGTAGATGCCCGCGTGGAGGAGCACCCGAGAGTGCTGGCCGCCGCACCATTCATCCAGGGGCAGGGTATGGTGACCGGGGGCGGCGATGTCCGGGGCGTGATGCTCAATGGCATCCTTCCGGAGCAGGAGCGCACTGTCTCCATCATTGAAGACCACATGATCGAGGGTGAGCTGGAGGACCTGGTGTCCGGTGAGTTCGGCATCATCGTAGGCCGGACCGTGGCAGCGAGTCTACGCCTCAAGGTGGGTGACAGGCTGACCGTCGTGCTGCCCGAGGCCTCCGTGACTCCGGCCGGCGTTCTGCCCAGGCTCAAGCGTTTTACCGTAAAGGGCATTTTCAGCGTGGGCGCGGAGCTTGACGGCAACTACACCCTGGTGCACATGGATGATGCCGCCAGGCTGATGCGCACCGGCGGCAAGGCCCAGGGCGTGCGCCTGCTGGTGGATGACCTGTTCGCCGCTCCGAAGGTGGCGGAGGAGGCCGCGCGGCTCCTGGACGGTCGCTACTACATTTCCGACTGGACCCGGACCCACGGCAACCTGTTCCAGGCTATCCGCATGGAGAAAACCATGATCGGCCTGCTGCTCATGTTCATCGTGGCGGTAGCGGCGTTCAACATTGTTTCGACACTGGTCATGGTAGTGACCGACAAGACCGCCGATATCGCCATTCTCCGGACCATGGGGGCGACCCCGGGCCGTATCATGCGGATCTTTATCGTTCAGGGCGCGGTTATCGGTGTGTTCGGGACCCTGGTCGGGACCACACTGGGGGTACTCGGAGCCCTGAATATCAGTGCCTTTATCTCCTGGCTGGAAAAGGTCCTGGGGCACCAGTTCCTGAGTGCCGATGTCTATTTCATCAGCTATCTGCCGTCGCAGCTCCGGATGCTGGACGTCATGATCATCAGCAGTGCCGGGCTGGCGATGAGTTTGCTGGCAACCATCTATCCGGCCTGGCGGGCATCCCGGATCGATCCGGCGGAGGCACTGCGGTATGAGTGAGACAAGAGCTGCCATGAACGATAAAACACCGGTCATTGACTGCCGCAGCGTTACCCGTACTTATAACGAGGGCCCGGAAAAACTGACGATTTTTTCCGATATTTCCCTTCAGGTTGGCGCCAGTGAGACCGTCGCCATTGTCGGTAGCAGCGGGGCCGGCAAGACCACTCTGCTGAACCTGCTGGGTGGACTGGATAAGCCGTCCTCGGGGCAGATCCAAATCTGCGGCGAGGATATTCATCGCATGTCGGAGGCGGGCAGGGCACGTTTTCGTAACCGGCACCTCGGTTTCGTGTATCAGTTTCACCACCTGCTCCCGGAATTCACGGCCCTGGAGAATGTCATGATGCCCTGCGCCCTTGGCGGGCTGCCGGTCAGGGCGGCCCGTGACAAGGCGGCGGCCTTGCTCGAGAAGGTCGGTCTCGGGCCCCGTCTGACTCACAAGCCCGGTGAGCTGTCCGGGGGAGAGCGTCAGCGTGTGGCCATAGCCCGGGCCCTGGTGAACGAGCCGGAGTGCGTGCTGATGGACGAGCCCACCGGTAACCTGGATGAGCAGACCGGGGAGGGGGTGCAGGCGCTGATTGAAGCCCTGCGTGACCAGTCCGGCATTGCCTTTGTCATGGTGACACACGATATGCGCATGGCCCGGAGTCTGGGGCGGGTGATGCGGCTGGAACAGGGGCGTCTGCTTCAGGAAGTCTGATTGGCGGTGCGGCTGCGTTTGCGCCGCTCCAGCCGTCTCTCCCGCCAGTCCGACCGGATTTTCCGGCGCCAGAGAAACTGGATGGCCAGGTAGGACAGGCAGGCAAAGACGGTGGCGCAGATCAGGGAACCCAGGTACAGGGGTATCCCGATATCCACGAGCCGTTCGCTGATCCAGGGCCAGGAAAGTTCGAATTCAAAGGCCAGCACCGGTCGGTTCAGAATCCACGCGCCGATCTTGTAGTTGAAGTAGAAAATGGGGGGCATGGTGACCGGGTTACTGATCCACACCAGTGCCACCGACAGCGGAAGGTTGGCGTTGAACCAGATGGCAAACAGCGCGGCCGCCAGCATCTGGAAAGGCATGGGGATAAAGCAGAACCAGATGCCGATGAGAAAGGCTCTGGCGACGCTGTGGCGGTTGATATGCCACAGGTTGGGTTCATGAAGGATATCACCCAGAAAGTGCAGCGACTTCATCGACTGCACCCGTTCCGGTGACGGCAGATATCGTTTCATGAACTTCTTTGGCATAGGAAGTTCTGCCCGTAAACGTATGATTTCACCGGCACAAGGAAGATTGCCGGAGCACAAAATATCAGGAGGATATGGATTGTCCGTCAGTCATGGCAACTCTGACCAGCCGTACAAGCCGCAATCGCACGGCCTGGCGGTTCTCTGCGCCATAGCATTCGCGTGCGGCGTTATCTTACTGTATCGCTTGTCGGTGTTACCAGTATCGTGGTGGCTGCTGGCGGCTCTTGTGACAGCTTTTTACAGTGTGCGGGCGGCGAAGTCCCCGGCGCTGCGGAGCCTGGCTCTGGTGGCCGGCTCCCTGATAGCCGGTCTGGCATGGGGCGCGTGGCAGGCCGGACACCAGTTAAGTCAGCGCCTGCCTCCGGATCTGGAGCGCATTCCCCTGACGGTCGAGGGCTATGTCTGCGACATTCCCGCGGCCGGCAGTTTCAACAGTCTGCGTTTCAGCTTCTGCATCACCGGCTGGCCCGGGAGGACTGAATCGGGGTTGCCCGAGCGACTTCGGTTGAGTTGGTATGGCGGTGAGGCGCAGACGCTGGCACACCATCGCCTGACCCTGAAGGTGGTCTTGAGGCGGCCCCACGGAACCCTCAATCCCTCGGGGTTCAGGTACGAGGACTGGCTGTTCCGTAAGGGCTATCGCGCGACCGGTAGCGTCCGGTCGGCAGAGCCTGCCGCAACCCTGCCCTGCCACCTGCACTGCCGCTACACCGCTGCCCACCAGTCCCTTGCGCGCTGGGTGGAAGGCCGATTCTCCGAAGCCAGCCATTACCCGTTGATCGCATCCCTGATGATTGGTAACCGCGGCGCCATGGAGTCGTCACACTGGGAAGTACTCAAGGCTACCGGGACCATCCATCTGGTGGCTATATCCGGCCTGCATCTGGGCCTGGTGGCGCTGGGGGCAGGTTTTGTGGCGCGTCGGACCTTGTTGGCCTTTCCCGGGCACCGCTTCTCCGAGGCCTCTTTGCGCTGGGGTGTTTTTGCCGTGGTTGGTGCCAGCTGTCTCGCTTATGCACTGGCATCCGGGTTCACAGTACCGACGCGCAGGGCATTGATCATGGTGATGATTGCCGCCCGGGCTCTGATACGTGGCAGGGAGATCTCCCCCTGGAGCTCGCTGGCTCTGGCGTTCGCGACAGTTCTGATTCTTGACCCTTTTGCCCCGCTGGATCAGGGGTTCTGGCTCTCATTCTCGGCGGTCGCGATCCTGCTCGTCACCTTCTCCGGACGGCTGGGAGCCATTGGTTGGCTGGCAGGGTTGGTTCTGGCCCAGATCGCAGTTTTTATCGGGCTTTGGCCGGTGCTCGCACAATTCGGTCAGGGGCAGCCGATTGCCGGCCTGGTAGCCAACCTGATTGCCATCCCCTGGGTCTCGGTGATTGTCATGCCGGTTATTATCATTGGTGGCATGGTGGTCGCCCTGATGCCCATGCTGACGGAATGGGTGATCCCGTTGATGGATGCTGTGCTGGCGGGACTATGGTGGTTGTTGGTTCAGCTTTCCGGGTGGCAGGTGCCGGTTCTGTCCCCGGCAACCCTGCCACTGGTGCTGGGGGCCGCATCCGGATTGCTGGCTCTGCGTCTCCCCCTGCCGTGGTTTCCTGCCCTGGTCTTCGGTGCGGTAATCCTGTGGTTGTGGCCCGGGCCGGATTCCGTCAGTGGTGGCCCGGTGAACCCGGACATACCTGTGCCGGAAGTGCGCATTCTGGATGTCGGGCAGGGGCTGTCGGTGTTGGTACGCCAGGGTCGGGAAGTTCTGCTCTACGATACCGGCCCGGCGGTACCGGGGGTGTTTTCGGCAATGGAGTCAACGGTCTTGCCGAACCTGCGGGATCTCGGGGTCCGGCGGATAGACCAGTTGGTGATCAGCCACAATGACAGTGATCACGCCGGCGGGATTGGCCTGTTGTTCGGTAGCCTGCCGGTTGGGCGGGTAATTGCCGGGGAGCCGGAGGTGCTTGAAGGGGTGGAAGTACCCGCCCATGTGCCTGTCGAGACTTGCCAGCGGAAGCCGGCTACGCTCGGAGCCCTCGAGCTGGTTTTCTGGCGGAGCCCGGGTGGAGTGTCCGGCAACGATGCCTCCTGTGTGTTGGTGGTCCGCTACAAGGCGACGGAATGGATTCTGCCGGGGGATATCACCGAAGCGGTTGAGGCTGGTTTCCTGGAAACCCTCGACCCTGCGTCCCACGCGTCCCCGCATCGGGTTGTCCTCGCGCCGCACCATGGCAGCAAGACATCGTCCTCTGTCGCCTGGGTCAATAGGCTGGAGCCGGATCATGTCATTTATACCGCCGGCTACCGGCACCGCTATGGTCACCCGCACCCGGATGTGGTTGCCCGCTACCGACAGACCGGGGCGGTCGCGCTGAATACCGCGTGTTCCGGTGGCATTACGCTCAAGGCAACCCCCGGAGGGCTGGAAGTCCATGAAATGAGACACGATTCACCGTTCTGGATCGGTGGAGCGGGTCTGGCCCGTGATCAATGTAAAATACCGTGACACAACGGGTGTGGCCTGGAACGGCAGCTATGCTAAAGTAGCGCGGCTTGTAACTAACCAGGGAGACCAAGCGTGTTCGAGTTGTTGAAAGCCGGTGGCATTCTGATGGTGCCCATTGTTGCCTGTTCGGTTCTGGCTCTGGCCATCGTCCTGGAGCGATTCTGGACCCTTCGTGCCTCCAGGGTTACTCCTCCCCAGACCATCAACGAACTCTGGCGCTGGATCAAGAAAAAGGATCTGAACGGCCGGAAGCTCAAGGCCCTTCAGGCCTCATCTCCTCTCGGGCGAATCCTCGCCAGCGGCCTGCTCAACGCCAAGCATGGCCGGGAAATCATGAAGGAAAGCATAGAGCATGAAGCCAGCCAGGTGATCCACGAGCTGGAGCGTTTCCTGAATCCGCTGGGCACCGTGGCCACCATCGCGCCATTGCTTGGCCTGCTCGGTACGGTTATCGGCATGATCAAGGTGTTTGCCGAAATCCAGCTCGCCGGTGTCGGCAATGCCGGTAACCTGGCCGGTGGTATTTCCGAGGCCCTGGTCACGACCGCAGCCGGTCTGAGCGTGGCGATTCCGGCCCTGATCTGTCACCGCTATTTCATCCGCCGTGTTGATGAGCTGGTGGTCAACATGGAGCAGGAAGCCATCAAGCTGGTTGAGGTTGTGCACGGAGACCGCGAAATTGACGTGGAAGGAGCCTGAACACCGTGAAGTTCAAGCGCCAGAGAAGCCAGGAAGTCGGCGTCGACCTGACTCCGTTGATCGATGTTGTCTTCCTGCTGCTGATTTTCTTTATGGTATCCACCACTTTTACCCGGGAAAGCCATTTGCAGGTCGAGCTGCCCGAGGCCAGCGGCGAGCCAGCCAGGCCGGCCGAGGTGAAGCAGATTGATGTGGTGATCAACGCACAGGGGCAGTACATCCTCAACGACCGTACCCTGGTCAACAACCGGCGGGAGACCCTTGAGCGGGGTGTGCGAGAGTTGGCCGAAGGTGATAACTCCCTGCCATTCATCATTACCGCCGATGCCCGCACGCCACACGAATATGTGGTTCGCGCCATGGATGTTGCCGGCCGCCTGGGGTTTGCCAGGCTGAGCATAACCACGGAGCGGGAGGCCGATGCTGGTGAATAATCCGGAACCGGCTGTGCCGGCCGCGCTGGACAAGAGCAGCTGGGAGACCTACAAACGGCTGCTGTCCTATGCCCGGCCGTTCTGGGTTGCTTTTTCTCTGGCGGTCGTTGGCAACGTCATCTATGCCGCGTCGTCTACCGGCATGGCAGCTGCGATGGAATACGTGATCACGGCTATCGAGAACCCTACCGATCAGAACCGCATGATGCTCACGCTGCTGATTGTGGGAGTGTTTGCGTCCCGGGGCCTTGGCACCTACATGAGCACTTACTTCATCGGCTACGTTGGCCGCCATGTGATCAATTCTCTGCGCCGGCATCTGTTCGAACGGCTCATGGCATTGCCGTCCCGCTTTTTTGATGACAACGCGTCCGGGCGACTGGTATCGAAGCTGACCTTCAACGTCGAACAGGTGGCCGAGGCGACCACCAACGCGGTGACCACAGCCTTGCGCGAGGGTCTGACGGTTATCGGCCTGCTCGGTTTCATGCTGTACACCAACTGGAAGCTGACCCTGCTGTTCCTCACCGTGGGTCCGATCATCGGTGTGGTGGTGAGATACGCCAGCAAGCGTTTCCGCAAGATCAGCAAACGTATCCAGGGCTCTATGGGCGACATTACCCACGTGGCGTCGGAGTCGATTACCGGCTACCGGGTTGTCCGTACCTTCGGGGGTGAAGGCTATGAAAAGGAGCGTTTCCGGAACGTCAATGACCAGAACCTGAAGCAGAGCCTGAAAATGGCGGCTACCCAGGCGATCAGCGTGCCGGTGATTCAGGTACTGGTGGCAATCGCGATAGCGGCGCTGGTCTGGATGATGCTTGCTCCCGAAATCCGGGGCGAAATGACCACCGGCCAGTTGGTGGCCTTCCTGACCGCGGCAACCACCATGGCCAAGCCCATCCGCCAGATCACCAGCATTCACGCCAAGATCCAGAAGGGCGTGGCTGCGGCCCATGATGTATTCAAAACCATGGATGAGCAGCCGGAGGAGGATCCGGGGACCTACGCGCCGGATCGCGTTGCCGGGGATATCCGTTTCGATGACGTTTCCTTCCGGTACCGGGACCAGCTCGATAATGTCCTCGAGGGTATTTCCCTCACCATTCCGGCAGGGCAGAGCGTCGCCCTTGTGGGCCGCTCGGGTAGCGGTAAGTCGACCCTGGTCAGTCTGCTGCCCAGATTCTACGAGCTTACCGGTGGTGATATCCGCATCGATGACCATTCTCTGCGGGAGTATTCGATTACGGCCCTGCGTGCCCAGATTGCGCTGGTGACCCAGAGCGTGGTGCTGTTCAACGACTCCATTGCCGCCAATATTGCCTACGGTGCCCTGAGGCATTGCAGCCGGGAGGAAATCCGGGCGGCGGCGGACAAGGCTCATGCCCTGGAGTTTATCGACCGGATGCCGGAAGGACTCGATACCATGATCGGCGACAACGGGGTAATGCTGTCCGGCGGCCAGCGCCAGAGGCTGGCGATCGCCCGGGCCCTGTTGAAGGATGCACCGATCCTGATTCTGGACGAGGCGACCTCGGCGCTTGATACTGAATCTGAACGCCATATCCAGGAGGCCCTTGAAACGGTCATGCAAGGCCGGACAACCCTGGTGATTGCCCACCGTTTGTCCACCATCGAGAAGGCAGACCGTATCCTGGTGATGGAGAAGGGGCGGATCGTCGAATCCGGTCGCCACAAGGAGTTGTTGGCGATCGGTGGCGCCTACGCCCAGCTACATCAGATGCAGTTCAGTGAGCATTCATGACTTCCCTGGTGGACCGGGTCTGGTATGGCACGGGCCGGCCGCTTGGATGGCTGGCTCCGGTGGCCTGGCTCTATCGCACCATTGCTGATTGCCGACGCCGCAAGGCCCGGGAGCTTTGTGATGAACCGCTGCCGGTTCCGGTGGTGGTGGTTGGCAACATTACCGCCGGTGGCACCGGCAAATCCCCGCTGACGGCCCGGCTGGTCAAGGCGATGTCGGCGGCCGGCTGGCGGCCGGTGATTCTCAGCCGCGGCTATGGTGGTAAGTCCGCCCAGTACCCGCTCGTGGTCGACGGTGACAGCGATCCGTCAGTGGCCGGTGACGAGCCGGTGATGCTGGCGCAGGCAACCGGCGTCCCTGTGGTGGTGGATCCCCGGCGCCGCCGGGGAGCCGCCTTTGCCGTTTCCCGGTTTCTGGGCAATGTCCTGATCTGTGACGATGGTCTCCAGCATTATGCCTTGCCAAGGGATATCGAGCTGGCAGTTTTTGATGCCAGCCGTGGCATAGGTAATGGCGGCCTGATTCCGGTCGGCCCGCTTCGGGAGCCCGTTTCAAGACTTTCGAGTGTCGATTTTGTGGTGGTTAATGGTGTCGGAGCCGAAGAGGCCGAGGACCGGCTCGAGAGTTTCGATGGGATTGCGCATCCGGACATCTTCCCCATGCGACTGCTTCCTTCCTCTCTGGTTCAGGTGGCCACGGGGTATCAGGTATCGCTGGCCGAGATTGCCGGGCGAAAGGTTCATGGCATTGCCGGTATCGGCAATCCCGCGCGATTTTTCGCAACGCTCGGGCAGCTTGGTGCCCGGGTCCGGGAAACGCCTTTCCCGGACCACCACCGTTTCAGGGCTCGCGATTTGTCGGCAGAGCCGGGTGAGTGGCTGGTGATGACCGCCAAGGACGCCGTAAAATGCCGGAGGTTCGCGCCGGATAATGCCTGGTATCTTGCGGTGGAAGCAGAGTTACCGAATAGTTTTACAGAAGCGTTTCTCCATCGGCTTGAGGAATGCTCGCAACAGTTGAACGAATCAAACCAGAAGAGAACGGACCATGGATAAAAAACTGATCGCCATGCTCGCCTGCCCGGTCTGCAAGGGTGACCTCAAGCTCAACAAGGAGAAAACCGAGCTGATCTGTTACCAGGATGCCATGGCGTTTCCGATCCGGGAGGGAATCCCGGTCATGCTGGCCAGCGAGGCCCGGACCCTGAGCACCGACGAACGTCTTGAAAAGCACTGACCCGATCTGGTAGGGGAGAGAGCATGTCCTTCACTGTTGTGATTCCTGCGCGCTATGCCTCCAGCCGCCTGCCTGGCAAACCGCTGGCGGATATTTCCGGCAAGCCGATGATTCGCCATGTGTGTGAGCGTGCGGCCGAAAGCCGCGCTTCCCGTGTGGTGGTGGCGACCGACGACCGGCGGATTCGGGAAGCCTGCGAAAGTTTTGGGGCGGAAGTGGTAATGACTTCACCCGACCATGCCAGTGGCACGGACCGGCTCGAAGAGGTCGCACGCAAGCTGGGGCTTGATCCGGATCACAGGGTGGTGAATGTCCAGGGCGATGAACCCCTGATCCCGCCCGCTTTGATCAACCAGGTGGCAGAAAATCTCCAGCGGTACCCGGAGGCCTCGATTGCCACCCTCTGTGAGCGTATCCATGATATCGGGCCGGTGTTCAATCCCAACGTGGTCAAAGTGGTTTTTGATCATCAGGGCATGGCCCACTATTTCAGCCGGGCGCCGATTCCCTGGGCGCGGGATCAATGGCCCTCCGGCATGGATTCGGCCAGCGGGCTGGTGTCGCTGCCGGATGGTATTGGATATTTCCGGCACATCGGCATCTATGGCTACCGTGCCGGTGTGCTGAGTGAATTTGTATCCTGGGCGCCGGCCCCGACCGAACGGGTGGAATCCCTCGAGCAGCTGCGGGCGCTTTACAACGGCGCCCGGATCCACGTAGACATTGCCACGCAGAATCCGCCTGCCGGGGTGGACACCGAAGAAGATCTCGAGCGTGTCCGTGCGTGGCTGGCAAAGAAACAGGAGAGGTGAGCATGAGCAATGGTGTTCGGGTTCTGTTTGTCTGCCTTGGCAACATCTGCCGTTCTCCCAGCGCCGAGGGCGTTTTTCGTTCCCTGGTGGAGGAGGCCGGACTGTCGGACCGGATCCACACCGATTCCTGCGGCACCGGCAGTTGGCATGTCGGTAAGTCACCCGATTCCAGGGCCATGGAAGCAGCCCGCAAACGGGGCCTTGATATCAGTGACCTCAGGGCGCGCCAGATTATCGCGACCGACCTGGATGAGTTTGACTATGTGCTGGTGATGGATCGCCAGAACCTGGCAGATGTGAAGGATATCTGGTACCAGAATGGCGGTACCGTGCCCCAGCTTTTCCTGTCCTATGGCACGTCCCGCCACGACGAAGTGCCCGACCCCTATTACGGTGGCGAGGATGGCTTCGAGCTCGTGCTGGATCTCATCCACGAGGCCGGTCACGGGCTCCTTGACGAGATCCGGGGGCGCCTGCGTTGAAGGGTCGGGTATCCGTTCAGGAGCTGGTTGATCTTCAGGCGTTCAATACCCTGCAGGTCCCGGCCACGGCCAGGTATTTCCTTGAGTTGCGGGAGTCGGAGCTGCTGGAGGATACCTTGGTGTGGGCACGGGAGCGAGGGCTCGACATCCTGTTTCTCGGTGGTGGCAGCAACCTGGTGTTTGCCGGTGACTTCCCGGGACTGGTGGTACACATGGCGATTCGCGGCCGTCACTGGGAGCAGATCGAGGGGGACCAGGCCACCCTGGTTCTGGGCGCCGGAGAGAACTGGCATGAAGCCGTGCTCTACGCAACAAAGTCCGGTTACCGGGGCATCGAGAACCTGGCCCTGATTCCGGGTACGGCAGGCGCCGCACCGGTTCAGAATATAGGCGCCTACGGCGTGGAACTCTGCGACACCCTGGTATCGGTAACCGCTTTTGATCGCGAGACGGGCAAGTGGCTTCGTCTGGCCTGTGACCAGTGCGGGTTCGGTTATCGCGACAGCCTGTTCAAGCGCAAATCCGGCCGTTATGTGATCACCGAAATACGGCTGCGGCTGTCACGCAGCAAACCCCTTCGGTTGGGCTACCGCGACCTGGAGGAGTACCTTGCCAGTGTTTCCGACCGGGAGCCGGACGCCCTGATGGTAGCCGAGTCGATTATGGCCATTCGCCGGCGTAAACTCCCCGATCCCCGGCAGATCCCCAATGCCGGCAGCTTTTTCAAGAACCCGGTGGTGACTGAGGCGGACTATGATCGGCTTAAGGAGCAATACCCGGAGATTCCGGCGTATTCCCAGGCCCGGGGGGTCAAGGTTGCCGCCGCCTGGCTGATCGACCAGTGTGGCTGGAAAGGTTACCGTGACCGGCGGGTAGGGGTGCACAACCGGCAGGCTCTGGTTCTGATCAACCATGCCCAGGGCAGTGGTCGGGATATTCTGGAGCTGGCGGCCCGGATACGGGAGTCGGTCCGGGAACGGTTCGGTGTGATCCTGGAGATGGAGCCCGGCGTGGTGGGTGGTGCCGGGCTCCCTCTATGAGCTTGAGTCCGCTCGGGACGACTGCGCTCAGAGCCCCTTGCGCGGAGAAGCGTTGACCAGGAAAGTCAGGGCTTCGGCGACCGGGATATCCTGTTTTTCCTCATCGCTGCGGCCCTTGTATTCCAGGGTCCCTGCAGCCAGACCCCTGTCGGAAACCACGAAGCGGTGGGGAATGCCGATCAGCTCCATATCCGCGAACTTCACACCGGGGCGCTCGTTACGATCGTCCAGCAGCACATCGAAGCCGGCCTGGCGCAACTGTTGGTAAAGCTTTTCACCCGCCTCGGCTACGGTCGGTGACTTGTGGGCGTTCAGGGTCACGATAGCGACCTCGAAAGGCGCAATGGCGTCCGGCCAGATAATGCCCTTGTCATCATGGTTCTGCTCGATGGAGGCGGCCACGATCCGGGACACACCGACACCATAGCAACCCATTTCCATCACCACACTCTTGCCGTGCTCGTCCAGCACGGTGGCGTTCATGGACTTGCTGTACTTGTTACCCAGCTTGAAGATGTGGCCCACTTCGATGCCGCGGCGGATTTCCAGGGTGCCCTGGCCATCCGGGCTCGGGTCACCCTCGACCACATTGCGAAGGTCTTCAACCCGGCCCAGGGGGACGTCCCGCCCCCAGTTAACGCCGGTCAGGTGATAATCGTCCCGGTTGGCGCCGCAGACAAAGTCCGCCAGGTGAGCGGCACTGCGGTCCACAATGACGGGCACAGACAGGTTCACCGGTCCGATGGAACCGGGCTCGCAGCCGGTTGCGCTCTTGATCTCTTCGTCGGTCGCCATGGTCAGTGGCTCGGCAATGCCGGCAAGGTTTTCAGCCTTGATCTCGTTCAGGGTGTGGTCGCCACGGAGGATAAGGGCTACCAGACCGGACTGGCCGTTTTCGTCTTCTTCGCCTTTTACCAGCAGCGTCTTGACCGTGCGGGTGGCGTCGACGCCGAGGAATCCGGCAATGGCGTCGATGGTGCGCTGGCCCGGGGTGTGGACTTCTTTCATCTCTTCGGCCGGCGCGGGACGCTCGCCGGAAGGTGCAACAGCTTCTGCCTTTTCGATGTTGGCGGCGTAGTCGCTGTCGGTGCTGAACACGATGTCGTCCTCACCGGAGGAGGCGAGCACGTGGAATTCGTGGGAAGCGCTGCCACCGATGGCGCCCGAGTCCGCCTGTACCGGACGATAGTCCAGCCCCAGGCGGTCGAAGATGTTGCAGTAGGTGCGGTGCATGACCTGATAGGTCTCGTTCAGGGATTCCGCATCCAGGTGGAAGGAGTAGGCGTCCTTCATAATGAACTCGCGGGCACGCATGACGCCGAACCGCGGACGTCGCTCATCCCGGAACTTGGTCTGGATCTGGTAGAAGTTGGCCGGCAGTTCCTTGTAGCTCTTGAGCTCGTTCCGGACCAGGTCGGTAATGACTTCCTCGTGGGTCGGGCCGAAGCAGAAATTCCGGCCATGGCGGTCATTCATGCGCAGCAGCTCGCCACCGTATTGAGTCCAGCGACCGGATTCCTGCCAGAGTTCCGCCGGCTGTACCGCAGGCATCAGGACCTCCTGAGCACCGCTCTTGTCCATTTCTTCACGAACAATCCGCTCGACCTTGCGCAGGGTGCGCAGCCCCATCGGCAGCCAGGTATACAGGCCCGCCGCGAGCTTGCGGATCATACCGGCACGTAACATCAACTGGTGGCTGATAATCTCGGCATCAGCGGGGGTCTCTTTCTGGGTCGCTATCAGGTAACGGCTTGCTCGCATTGTCTCTTCCGTATGGCTTGAATCAGAATGGTCAGACTGATGGGCAGGCGGATCCTCGCCGCCGGCGTCTTATTATGTCGTAAAGCGCTGGTTATTGTACGGAGCCAGCCTGACAAGGTACAGATGATAACTGATGAAACTACAGAACGCCCGGGACCCGGGCGCCCTGTGCCCGGGAGCTGATCCGCTGACTCAGGACAGGTATCTCAGGGGCAGGGCGGTGCTGTCCAGGACCCGCCTGAGCACGAAGCTGGAATGGACGCCACTGACCCCCTGGATCCGGGTTATGTGGTTCAGCAGGAACTGGTGGTAATGGTCCATGTCCGGGACCACCACCTTGAGCATGTAGTCGGCGTCCTGCCCGGTGATCAGGTAGCACTCCTGGACTTCCGGGTAACCGACGACCCTTTCTTCAAAGGTCGCAAAGCGTTCCGGAGTGTGCCGGTCCATGCCGATCAGGATGATGGCGGTTAATGACAGCCCCAGCTTCTTGTGGTCCAGAATCGTGGCCCGGCCAAGGATGACACCAGCGTCCTCGAGCGCCTTTACCCGTCTCAGGCAGGGGGAGGGGGAAAGTCCCACCTTTTCCGCCAGTTCCTGGTTGGTCAGTGAGCCGTCTTTCTGGAGTTCTTCCAGGATCCGCCGGTCGGTTTTGTCAATTTTTACAAGTTCTTTGGATTGTTTGAGCATTATGTTGCGCTCTGAATTGAAATGAGGGCGGTTTATGCTCAAATATACCCGTTATCGGCCTGAAATAGCAATCAAATTTCCTCCGGACTGAGTTAGCATAGTAACCAAATCAAGTACTCCACCGGCAATCGAAGGAATTCTTCCATGGCTTTTGATCATCGCAAATATATGGCATTCAAGCCGATCGCCAAGACCGACCGTCGCTGGCCGGACAACGTGATCGAAAAGGCGCCCACCTGGTGCGCCGTAGACTTGCGGGACGGCAACCAGGCGCTGGTCAAGCCCATGTCCGTTGCCCAGAAGCAGCGACTGTTCGATTTGCTGGTCAAGCTCGGTTTCAAGGAAATCGAAATCGGTTTCCCGGCGGCCAGCCAGCCGGACTTTGATTTCTGCCGCAAGCTGATTGAGGAAAACCGCATCCCCGACGACGTCAGGATCCAGGTTCTGACCCAGTCGCGCCCGGAGCTGATCGAGCGTACCTACCAGGCTCTGGAGGGCGCCAGGCGGGCCATCGTGCACGTCTACAATTCCACCTCCACGGTCCAGCGTGAGCAGGTGTTCGGAATGGATCGGGACGGTATCCGGGACATCGCCGTCCATGGTGCGAAGCTGGTGAAGGACATGGCAACCCGCTATCCGGATACGGACTGGACCTTCCAGTATTCCCCGGAAAGCTTTACCGGAACCGAACCGGACTTTGCCGCGGAGGTCATCGATGCGGTCACCGGGGTGTGGCGCCCGGATCAGGGCCAGCCGGTGATCATCAACCTGCCGGCGACCGTGGAAATGGCGACCCCGAATGTCTTTGCCGACCAGATCGAGTGGATCTGTGACAACATCAAGCGCCGGGAGCACATCAGCATCAGCGTTCACACCCACAACGACCGCGGTTGTGCCGTGGCCGCTGCCGAGCTGGCAGTGATGGCGGGTGCCGACCGCGTCGAGGGTACTCTGATGGGTAACGGAGAGCGTACCGGCAATATGGATCTGGTCACCATGGCCATGAACCTGTATTCCCAGGGCGTCGACCCGGCGCTGGACCTGTCCGGCATGGCAGAGATCACCGAGGTGGTAGAAGCCTGCACGGAGATTTCCACGCATCCGCGCCATCCCTATGCTGGCGAACTGGTGTTCACAGCCTTCTCCGGCAGCCACCAGGATGCGATCCGCAAGTGCCTGGCACGCCGCAAGGAAGGCGATGTCTGGAACGTTGCCTATCTGCCCATCGATCCGTCTGATGTGGGCCGGCGCTACGAGGAAGTGGTTCGCATCAACAGCCAGTCCGGCAAGGGCGGCGTTGCCTACGTGCTTGAGCGGGACTACGACATCACTCTGCCGCGGTGGCTGCAGATCGAATTCAGTAAGGTGGTTCAGCGCGAGGCGGAGACCGAAGGTGGGGAAATCGACTCACACACCATCCATCGCCTGTTCGAGGATCGCTATCTGAAAGTGCATGCCGATTGGGCCCTGCGTTCGTACGACCTGCACCGGGATGACGAAGGGGTGCTTGCCGACGTGGTCGTGGGCACCGATGCGTCGCCTGTCCAACTGGAAGGTCGTGGTCTGGGTGCAGTAGAGGCGGTCTCCGAGGCCCTCGAGAACCGCTTCGGTATTACCATTGCGGTTGAGGCGTATGATGAGTTCGCGCTGGGCGAGGGGACCAATGCCAATGCCCTGGCGTGCATCCGCCTGGCGGTGAATGGTCAGCACTGCAGCGCCGCGGCTCTCGCCGAGGACACCACGTCAGCCACTCTGCAGGCGCTGTTTTCCGCCGTCGCCCAGGCTGTCGGAAGCGATATGCCCTCCGCGGAAAAGAGTGCCGGGCTGGCTGACGCCTGAGGAAAGAAATCGAAGGTAAAAAATAAGCCGGCGTGATGCCGGCTTATTACGTCTCCAATGCCCGTGAGGGGCAAGGAGCGGGCAACCTAACCCGGTTACACCGGCGTTACGTTTTCCGCCTGCGGGCCTTTCGGGCCCTGAGTTACGGTGAACTGCACCTGCTGACCTTCGGTCAGGGTGCGGAAACCGGAAGCGTTGATTGCACTGTAGTGAACAAATACGTCACTGCCACCGTCCTGAGCGATAAAGCCGAAGCCCTTGGACTCGTTGAACCACTTCACGTGGCCGGTTTTGGTATCGGACATTGATCTTTCCTGTCTTTCTGCAATTTGCCCTCACGGGACCTTCGAATTCCTTATGGAACTGTGCTGAGAAATCCAGAGAGTACTGAGAGAAGGGGCAACGAAAAGCGCGGAGGCACAACGTTGTAACGCATTCACTAAATACCGCTGTATTTTCACAGCAATTTCAGTATAGACCGAGTTTCGGCATCGTCAATGCTTTTTTTGAAGCTTTTATTTGTAGTAAAAACAAGGGGTTGTCAGGATCGTGACAGACGGAGAGGTATCGTGGCCTGCCGATTTCAGGTGGCCGGCCACGATGTTTGCGGGCGCGATGATCAGGAGCGGAGCTGCTGGCTGATCTCATCCAGTATAGCCGGGTCATCAATGGTGCTGGGTACGGTGTACTCCTCACCATCGGCAATCTGGCGAATCACCCGACGCAGAATCTTGCCGGATCGGGTCTTCGGCAGTCGCTCGACCACCATCGCCCGGCGGAAGCAGGCAATGGCGCCGATTTTGTCACGCACCATTTCAACCAGTTCTTCTTCCAGCTCGTCGTGATCAATGGTGGCCCCGTCCTTGATCAGCACCAGGCCGATTGGTACCTGCCCCTTGAGCTCATCATGGGCACCCACCACGCAGCACTCGGCCACGGCCGGGTGGGATGCCACCACTTCTTCCATCTCGCCGGTCGAAAGCCGGTGACCGGCAACGTTGATGACGTCGTCGGTCCGCCCCATGATGAACACGTAGCCATCGTCGTCAATGAAGCCGCCGTCACCGGAGCTGTAGTAGCCCGGGATCGGATCGAGGTAGGTCTTGCGGAAACGCTCATCGTCACCCCAGACCGTCATCATGCAGCCCGGTGGCAGCGGCAGCCTGACCGCGACCTGGCCCTGCTCCCCGGAGGGAACCTGGCTGCCATTCATGTCCACAACCTGAACGTCGTATCCGGGGGAGGGCACGGTGGCGGAGCCGGGCTTGGTTTCCATCATTTCGATGCCCACCGGGTTACAGCAGATGGCCCAGCCGGTTTCGGTCTGCCACCAGTGATCGAGGATCGGTAGCCCGGTGTGCTCTTTCAGCCATTCGTAGGTTGGTGGGTCCAGTCGCTCCCCGGCCAGGAAGATTCGCTTGAGGGAGCTGACATCGTACTTGTTCAGTTCATCCGCTTCAGGATCTTCCTTGCGCACTGCACGGAATGCCGTGGGTGCGGTGAACAGCAGGTCCACGGCATGGTCCTGTACCACGCGCCAGAAGGCGCCGGCATCCGGGGTTTTGACCGGTTTGCCTTCGTACAGGATGGTGGTGCAGCCGGCAAACAGAGGGCCGTACACGATGTAGCTGTGACCAACCACCCAGCCCACATCGGAGGCGGCCCAGTAGACATCCCCGGGGTTGGCGTCGTAGACCAGCTTCATACTGTATTTCAGGGCAACGGCATGGCCGCCGTTGTCCCTCACAACGCCCTTGGGTTTACCGGTGGTGCCGGAGGTATAGAGGATGTAAAGGGGATCGGTTGATTTGACGGGTACCGGGTCGGCCGGTTCGGCGCTTTCCATAACGGCTTCCCAGTCAACGTCGCGGCCATCCTGCAGGTCAGCCCGGGCCTGCGGACGCTGATACACCACGCACAGATCCGGCTTGTGGCTGGACTCCTCGATGGCCTTGTCCACCAGTGGCTTGTATTCGATGACCCGGTTGACTTCGATGCCGCAGGAGGCGGTGATCAGGGCCTTGGGCTCGGCGTCTTCAATGCGTACTGCCAGCTCGTGGGCCGCGAAACCGCCAAACACCACTGAATGAATGGCACCGATACGGGCGCAGCCCAGCATGGCCACCACGGCCTGGGGAATCATCGGCATGTAGATGATGACCCGATCCCCTCTGGAGATGCCGTTGGCCTTCAAAGCACCGGCAAAACGGGCAACCTCGGCGGTCAATTCGTTGTATGTGAAGGACTGCCGGGTATTGGTAACCGGGGAGTCGTAGATCAGGGCCTTCTGGTCACCCCGGCCGGCACGGATGTTCGCGTCCAGTGCTACGTCGCAGGTGTTGAGGACGCCATCAGGAAACCATTCGCCATGGCCATTGTCCTTTGGCTGCCAGATAGTCTTCGGTGCCTCGATCCAGTCAATCTGGTTGGCATGCTCTTGCCAGAATTCGTCACGTTGGTCGATCGAGCGCCGGAATTCGGAGTTGTAGTCCATAGATTCCACCTCTTGGTGCCTGCTGTTATACCTCTTGACACAACTTTAGGCACTTTGAGTTTATGGACCAGTAGACCATAGGCTTAGTATGGCGCTTTCGGGGCTTATTCCGGGCCCGATTTGACAGAGATCACTTCGGCTTCGATTTCACCCCTTGCCACCCGGGCGGAAACGCGGTCACCGGGGGAGAGGTTGTCTGCATCCCGGATGATGTCGCCGGCGGGGCCCCGGACAATGGCGTAGCCCCTGCCCAGGGTAGCGAGCGGGCTGACCACGTTCAGGGTCTGGGCCAGGTGTTCCATGCGGTCCCGCTGCTGCCGGATGATCAGCCGGGTTGCTGCAAACAGCCGTTCCTCGATGCGGCCGAGGGTTTCGTGGCTGGTACTCAGCTGTTTCTGCGGGGATTGCATGGCCAGTCGCTGGGCGAGGTGGCCGGTACGCACGTCCCAGCGCTCCAGCTTCTGCTTCATCGCCTTGCCCAGTCGCAGTTCCAGATCATCCATGCGCTGGGCTTTTTCCTGCAGCTCCCGGCGGGGATCGCGCAGCCGTGCACTCAGGTGTTCCAGTTGCACGGACAGGCGTTTGAGGGCCCGCCGTGCGGCATTGGCGAGTCGCAGCTCCTGTTCGGCGAGTTGCCTCAGCCACTGGCTCTGGTCCGGGGAGATTTTTTCCGCCGCCGCCGACGGGGTCGGTGCCCGGAGATCCGCCACGAAGTCGGCGATGGTGACATCCACTTCATGGCCAACGGCGCTCACGGTCGGAATCCGGCAGTCTGCAATGGCCCGGGCGACCGCCTCCTCGTTGAAACACCAGAGATCCTCCAGGGAGCCACCACCCCGACCGATGATCAGGACATCCGCAGCACCGTGGCGCTGGGCCTGGTCGATGGCCCGGACAATGTCGTTGGTCGCGGCCTTGCCCTGAACGGCGGTCGGGTAGAGAGTGACCGGGATGGCCGGACACCGGCGTGAAAGCACCGTCAGGATGTCATGGATGGCGGCGCCGGTCGGGGAGGTTATTACTCCGATATGCCGGGGCAGTGCCGGAATCGGCTTCTTTCGGGTTGCGTCGAACAGTCCCTCGGCCTGGAGCCTGCGCTTGAGTTCCTCGAATGCCTGCTGCAGGGCGCCCAGTCCCGCCGGCTCGATGTGCTCGACAATGATCTGGAAATCGCCCCGGCTTTCGTAAAGCGTCACCTTGCCGCGGATGCGGACCTGATCGCCTTCCTTCGGAATGGCCCGGACCCGCTGATTGAAGCCCCGGAACATGGCGCACCGGACCTGGCATTTGCGGTCCTTCAGGGAGAAGTACCAGTGGCCGGAGGAGGGGCGGGAGAAGCTGGACAGCTCGCCTTCCACCCACACCTGGATGAAGCTGGATTCCAGCAGGTGCCTGGCCTGATGATTGAGTTCGCTGACGCTCAGGGCCCGTGTCGGGCGAAGGCTGCCAGTATCACCGGAAAGGGGCTCGGAGTCCTGGAAGAAGGAGGGAGTCAATGCCGTGCTCCATGGTTGGATTTATACGCAATACCCGAAAAACGAGGTAAAAATATCGGAAATTCAAAAAGATGCAACCAGGTTGCAAAAATGGTGCGGTTTACTGTCCAGAGCCACCACTTTATAATGGATCGATTATGGATTTTGCTTTGTCGCGCCGCTCAGGGCGCGGTACAGGATTTCCAAACTTAGCACGTTCAAAAGGCGGATCCCAATGCTGCGAATTGCTGAAGAAGCCCTCACGTTTGATGATGTTCTGCTTGTTCCCGGATACTCGGAAGTTCTCCCCCATCAGGTCAGTCTCCAGACCCAACTGACCCGGAATATCACCCTGAACATTCCGCTGGTCTCGTCTGCCATGGATACGGTCACCGAAGCCGAGCTGGCCATCGCCATGGCGCAGGAAGGCGGCATCGGTATCATGCACAAGAACATGACTGTGGAGCAGCAGGCGGCTTCAGTTCGCAAGGTCAAGAAATTCGAGAGTGGCGTGGTGAAGGATCCGATCACCGTGTCGCCGGACACCACCGTGCGTGAACTGGTGGATATCACCATGGCCAATAATATCTCTGGCCTGCCGGTTGTCGATGGCCACGATCTGGTGGGTATTGTTACCGGTCGTGACATCCGCTTCGAAAGCCGCATGGACACCCTGGTGCGTGACATCATGACACCGAAGGACAAGCTGGTGACTGTCAAGGAAGGCGCCAGCCTCGAGGACGTGAAGGAACTGCTGCACCGCCATCGCATCGAGAAGGTGCTGGTGGTGAATGACGAGTTTGAACTGCGCGGCCTGATTACCGTCAAGGACATCCAGAAAGCCAAGGACTATCCACTGGCGTGCAAGGACGAGCAGGGTCGCTTGCGCGTCGGCGCCGCGGTCAGCACCGGTGGTGATACCGAAGCCAGGATTGCTGCTTTGGCCGAGGCCGGTGTTGACGTGATTGTCGTTGATACCGCCCATGGCCACTCCAGGGGTGTTATCGAGCGTGTCCGGTGGGTGAAGCAGAACTTCCCCCAGGTCCAGGTCATTGGAGGCAATATTGCCACCTCCGACGCCGCCATTGCCCTGGCGGATGCCGGTGCGGACGCCGTGAAGGTCGGTATCGGTCCCGGTTCCATCTGTACCACGCGCATTGTTGCGGGCATCGGCGTGCCTCAGATCTCCGCAGTTTCCAACGTCGCGGCGGCGCTGAAGGATCGGGGCGTTCCCCTGATTGCCGACGGCGGTGTGCGTTTCTCCGGTGACATCGCCAAGGCTATTGCCGCCGGCGCATACAGCGTAATGATCGGCAGCCTGCTGGCGGGTACCGACGAAGCACCCGGCGAAGTGGAACTTTATCAGGGGCGGAGCTACAAGGCCTACCGCGGCATGGGTTCCCTCGGTGCCATGGGGCAGGGTTCCAGTGACCGCTATTTCCAGGATGCCAGCAAGGGTATCGAGAAGCTGGTGCCCGAGGGTATCGAAGGCCGGGTCGCCTGCAAAGGCCCTATGCGCAACATCGTTCACCAGTTGATGGGTGGTCTGCGGGCGTCCATGGGTTACACCGGCAGTGCCACCATGGAAGAAATGCGCACCAAACCCGAATTCGTCCGCATCACCAATGCGGGTATGCGTGAAAGTCACGTCCACGATGTGACCATCACCAAGGAAGCCCCCAACTATCGCGTCGGTTAACCAACGTACCTGACTGAACGCGGCTCCCATCGAGCCGCGTTGTTTCTTCCTGATCCGAGGATTTCATGGCCCAGAACATCCACGACCACCGTATCCTGATTCTTGATTTCGGTTCCCAGTACACCCAGCTGATTGCCCGCCGCATCCGGGAAATCGGCGTGTACTGTGAGATCAAGGCCTTTGACATCACCGACGAAGAGCTCAGGGAATTCAATCCCAGGGGCATTATTCTGGCGGGTGGCCCGGAATCGGTGACTCAGCTGGGTGGCCCTCGTGCTCCCGAAGATCTGTTCGAACGGGGCATTCCGGTGCTTGGTATCTGCTACGGCATGCAGGCCATGGCTGAGCAGCTCGGCGGCCGGGTGGCCAGTTCCGAAAAGCGTGAGTTCGGCTATGCCCAGGTAAAGGTGCGCGCCAAGGGCCCGCTGCTGGCGGATATTACCGACCACCTGACGCCAGCCGGGGAGTCCCTGCTGGACG